>CAUETL010000026.1:0-17106 GCA_959020685.1 Parahaemophilus parainfluenzae
AAAAGATGAAGCTGCAGATAAAGCATCTGAGCTAAAAGATGCAGCTGAAGATAAAACTGTAGAAGCAAAAGAAGCGGCTTCAGAAGCAAAAGATACAGTTGTAGACAAAGTAGTTAAATTCAAAGATGCAGTTGTAGATAAAGTTGCTGAAGTAAAAAATGCAGTTTTTGAAGCAAAAGATGAAGCTGCTGATAAAGCGGCTGAGTTAAAAGATGAAGCTGAAGATAAAGCTGCTGAAGTGAAAGATGCGGCTGAAGATAAAGCAAAAGAAGTAAAAAAAGCAGTTTCAGAAGCAAAAGATGAAGCTGCAGATAAAGCATCTGAGCTAAAAGATGCAGCTGAAGATAAAGCTGTAAAAGCAAAAGAAGCTGTCGAAGATAAAGTTGCTGAAGTAAAAGATTCGCTTTCAGAGGCAAAAGATGTAATGTCTTCTAAAGTTGAAGCTGCAAAAGATGCCACAGTAAGCGCGGCAGTACAAGTTAAAGATGCTGTGGTTGCAGCAGCTAACTATGTTAAACATGTTGCGGAAAATAAAATGACTGAAGCAAAAGATGCGGTGTGCTCTAAAGCAGAGGAAGTAAAAAATGTAGATTCTGAAACAAAAGATCAATCTGCAGCCGTAAAAAAGTAACTGAAAAGTAAAAGCAATGGTTAAGGATTATTCAAATTAACTGAGTTGAGTTGTTCAAAAAAAACACAAAAAAGTAATTTTTTATCTTTACAAAAAATAAAATTTTTCTTAGGAACTTTTTTATAAGTTTTTTAAATTCATAGGGTTATAACGGTTTTTTTAGAAAAATCGCAATAAGTAATATTTGTAGAAATGTAAATTTTTTTTGCAGGTGTTTTATTTTGAGTTTTTTTGCGTAAACTAGGCCACACAAAGCAAATGGCTTTGGATTAATTCTTAACCATAACAAAAAATGGAGAGTAACAATGAAAAAAACAGTATTAGCCGCATTAGTATTAGGTGCATCTTTAGCCGTAACAGGTTGTTTCGATAAACAAGAAACAGCTCAAAAAGTTGAAGCAGCAAAAGATGCAACAGCAAATGCAGCAACACAAGTTAAAGATGCAGCAAAAGAAGTTGCAACTGATGTTAAAAATGCGGCAATTGACGCAAAAGATTCAGCTGCAAATAAAATGGCTGAAGCAAAAGAAACTGTAGCTGATAAAGCTTCTGAAATGAAAGATGCTGCTGCAAATAAAATGGCTGAGGCAAAAGATGCAATGTCTTCTAAAATGGAAGAAGTAAAAAATGCAGCTTCTGAAGCAAAAGATGCAGCAGCAGATAAAGCAGTTGAAATGAAAGATGCTGCAGCAAATAAAATTGCTGAAGCAAAAGACGCAGTGTCTTCTAAAATGGAAGCAGCAAAAAACTCAGCTTCAGAAACAAAAGATGCGGCAGCTGATAAAGCGGCTGAAGCAAAAGATGCTACATCTGACAAAGCAGCTGAAGTAAAAGAAGCTGTGACTAAATAATTAAACTTTCGTAAAATAAAAACCTATCAGAGATTATCTGGTAGGTTTTTTCTTTATGGAGCAATATGAAATGTTATGTGCAATTTATAAAAGTAAACGTAAACCAGGCTGCTACCTTTATATTTCCAAACGAGATGATTTTTCAGCCGTACCGGATATATTGATGCAGAGTTTTGGTAAGCCTCAGTTTCTTATGCCTTTCAATTTGAAGGGAAGTAAGCCGCTTGTTCATGCTGATAAAGATGAGGTCATGGAGAAAATTACTCAGCAAGGATTTTACCTTCAAATACCAAAACAGGATGATGGGTTATTTAATAGTTTGAGTGAGATCAAATAACCTTCTTATTTTTTCGTAAAAATCTTCAAATCTTGCTTTACCTCAATATTTTCTTCAAAAAACTCATTTAAAATTCACCGCACTTTTAAAAGGAGAATGAAAATGAGTAGTTTCTTTGTGGCAGGTACAGATACCGACGTGGGTAAGACCACCGCCTGCCGTGCCATTATTCAGGCATTACAAGCAAAGGGCGTGCGAATTGTGGGTTATAAGCCAATAGCTTGTAGCTGTGAAGAGGGTATTTATCCTGTCGAAAATCAGTCTAATGAATCCCAAACAGATTATGATGCTGAAAATAATTCAGATGTGTTAACTTTAATGAATGCAACGAATGAACCTGTATCTTATCAAGAAGTGAATAGCTATACTTTTGCCCATTCTTTGCCGATGCTGACCCGAGATAAATCACGCATTAAATTAAGTAAGATTAACCAAGCCTTAACAACATTAGTTCAAAAATATCAATCTGTTGTGGTGGAGGGTTCATTTGGTTTACTCACACCAATGGCAGAAGGTAAAAGTTTTGCTGATTGGGTTGTTGAACATAAAATGCCTGTTGTGTTGGTTGTAGGCATTAAAGAAGGTTGTATTAATCACGCATTGCTGACAGCTCAAGTGATTAAACAACTAGGTGTCCCTTTATTAGGTTGGATTGCGAATCGAATTAATCCTTGCTTAGGACATTATAAAGAGGTGGTAGATATTTTAGAGGCTCAGATTGATGCACCTCTACTAGGTAAAATCCCTTATATTCATAAACCAGAATCTCAAGAGTTGGGGCATTATTTAACCAATATAGATCGTTTGATGTATATGCAAACAGAGTTAGTTAAATAGTCGTTTGAAATAAAAAGTGCGGTTAAAACTCATTAGATTTTAACCGCACTTTTATTATTCTTCTTCGTTTTCTGGAAGCTCTTTTTTCAGGATATCTTCTTCCGCGAGGCTAGATAAGCGAGCAATCGCATTACGGTAAGAGATTTCAAGGGTTTCCCGACTGGTTGCAATAACACCTTGATCTACTAAGAAGCCATCATTTACATCATATACCCAGCCATGTAGGGAGAGTTTTTGTCCACGTTCCCAAGCACTTTTTACGATAGATGTACGTCCTAGGTTATAAACTTGCTCTGCAACATTTAATTTAGTGAGCATATCTGAGCGTTTTTCGGCTGAAAGATTGCCTAATAGGTGGCCATGTTTAAACCAAATATCACGAATGTGGAGCAACCAGTTATTGATCAATCCAAGATCGTGATCTTGCATAGCAGCGTTGATACCGCCACAATTTGTGTGGCCACAAATAATAATATGTTCAATTTTGAGTACATCAACGGCATATTGCACAACCGAAAGACAGTTAAAATCGGTATGAATAACTTGATTGGCTACATTACGATGTACAAATAACTCACCTGGTTCAAGATTTGTGAGTTTTTCAGCTGGAACACGGCTATCAGAGCAACCAATCCAAAGATAATGAGGTGTTTGGTGATCGGCAAGTTCTTTAAAATAAGTGGAATTCTCTTCTTTCATTCTTTGCGCCCAACTGTAGTTGTTAGCAAAGAGTTGTTTAATTTTGTCCATTTCTACTTTCCTTAATGTGATGTATTTGAAAGATTGATTCAAACACAATAAATGGAATAGGGGATAAATTTATCGCCTAAAATGATGACCGCACTTTAAAAAAAGTGCGGTCAATTTAAACAATATTTTTAGAAATTTGCATTTCTTGGTGCGCGAGGGAATGGAATCACATCGCGAATATTTTGTACGCCAGTTACATAAACGATTAAGCGTTCAAAACCAAGACCGAAACCTGAATGTGGTACGGTACCATATTTACGAAGATCACGATACCACCAGTAATCTTCAGGATTTAAGCCCATTTCTTCCATACGTTTATCTAATACGTCTAAACGTTCTTCACGTTGAGAACCGCCAATGATTTCACCAATTCCAGGTGCAAGAACATCCATTGCGGCCACAGTTTTACCATCATCATTTAAACGCATATAGAAGGCTTTGATATCTTTTGGATAGTTTTTCACGACAACAGGTGATTTGAAATATTCTTCTGCTAAGAAACGTTCATGTTCAGAAGATAAATCGATACCCCAAGAAACAGGGAACTCGAATTTCTTACCTGATTTTAATAACACGTCGATTGCATCGGTATAGTCGATTTGAGCAAAATCAGAGTTTACAAAGTTTTCTAAACGAGTAATCACATCTTTATCTACGTGTTTTTCAAAGAATTTTAAGTCATCTTTACGCTCAGCAAGTACTGCACGGAACACGTATTTCAACATGTCTTCTGCTAATTTAGCATTGTCAGCAAGCGTTGCGAAAGCGACTTCAGGTTCAACCATCCAGAATTCTGCAAGGTGACGAGTTGTATTTGAATTTTCAGCACGGAATGTAGGACCAAAAGTATAGATTTTGCTTAATGCGCACGCATAAGTTTCACCGTTTAATTGTCCTGAAACCGTTAAAAATGACTCTTTTCCGAAGAAGTCTTGGCTGAAATCAACTTTGCCATCTTCACCACGAGGAAGGTTTTCTAAATCAAGCGTTGAAACACGGAACATTTCACCCGCACCTTCAGTATCTGAAGCGGTAATTAATGGGGTAGCGACCCAATAGAAGCCTTGTTCATGGAAGAAACGATGAATAGCTTGTGCTAAGCAGTGACGAACACGCGCCACGGCACCGATAATATTGGTACGAGGACGTAAGTGAGCTACTTCACGTAAGTATTCAATTGAGTGACGTTTTGCTGCCATTGGATAAGTGTCAGGATCTTCTACAAACCCTGTCACTTCTACTTTTTCAGCTTGAAGTTCAACAGCTTGACCTTCAGCAGGTGACTCAACAATGGTACCGGTTACGATAACAGAACAACCCGTTGTTAAGCGTAATACTTCACTTTCATAATTTTCAATATCGTTATTGACGATAACTTGAATAGGATCAAAGCAAGAGCCGTCATAAACAGCGAGGAAAGAAAGACCAGCTTTAGAGTCACGGCGGGTACGAACCCAGCCGCGTACGGTAACTTTTTCGCCAATAGCGACTTTACCTTGTAACACATCAACAATGGATGCAACTTTAGACATATAAACCTCTGTAATTCATTATAAATTAGGCAATAAAACTGCGTTAGTTTACCTTAAATCGCAAAATTTTCCATAAAAAGTTAGTGTAAATCGGGCTTGCACAGTAAAATAACGCCTTCACTTTATTTTAGGAGAAAACTATGTGGTCTGATATTTTGACCGGTTATGGCATTTTTATTTTGGAGATTTTAACGATTTTACTTGTAATCGCAGCTATCGTGGCAATGATTATTTCTGCAAAGCAACGTAATGCGGCACATCATGGTGAATTGGTCGTGACAGATCTCTCAGAAGAATTTAAGGAAACGGTAAAGCATTTACGCGATTTTCAGCTTTCAGAAGAAGAACTTAAACAAGCAGAAAAAGCGGAGAAGAAAGCGAAAAAACAAGAGGCAAAGGCATTAAAAGCGAAATTAAAAAATGGTGAGAAAGAAACGCCTAAATCTTGTGTTTATGTGCTCGATTTTAAAGGTGATATTTCTGCATCCGAAACGACCGCACTTCGAGAGGAAATTTCAGCGATTATTAATGTGGCAAAAGCCGATGATGAAGTCTTATTACGTTTAGAAAGCCCTGGTGGTGTTGTTCATGGTTATGGCTTAGCTGCTTCACAGTTAGCTCGTTTAAAACAAAAAGGGATTAAATTAACGGTTGCAGTAGATAAGGTCGCTGCAAGTGGTGGATACATGATGGCTTGTGTGGCAGATAAAATTGTTTCTGCGCCCTTTGCGATCATTGGTTCTATTGGTGTGGTTGCGCAAATTCCCAATATTCATCGTTTATTAAAAAAACATGATGTTGATGTTGATGTGATGACAGCCGGGGAGTTTAAACGTACAGTCACAGTGTTAGGTGAGAATACCGAAAAAGGAAAACAGAAATTCCAAGCTGAACTTGAAGAAACCCATCAATTATTTAAACAATTTGTGGCCCAAAATCGACCACACTTAGATGTGGATAAAGTCGCAACTGGTGAGCATTGGTTTGGTCAGCAAGCTCTAGAGCTTCAGCTAGTCGATGAGTTAGCAACCAGTGATGATATTATTCTTGAAAAAATGAAAGATAAGTCAGTACTCTCAGTGAAATACAAAGTGAAAAAGCCACTTTTACAAAAAATAGGTAAACAGGCAGAAGAAAGTATTGAGGGTATTATCTATCGAAATTTAACAAAAAATGGGCAAAATTTTATTCAATAAGAAAAATTTTTACTTATTTGACAACTCTTTACACAACTTTACAAAAAAGTTCCATAAAAAATCATTTTTTAATGTTTTTTTATTTACAAGTTAAAGAATTATGACTACCATACGCAATGAAACTTTTTATAGTTTTATTTGTAAAATTTATAAAGTTTAGTTGTGTAGGTTCTTCTTGCAAGGATTGCACCTTAACAGTAAAAAGGTAAAGAAATGAAATTATCTCGTATTTTATTATCTGCAGTTGCAGTAGCAACAGTTGCTGCTTGTGGTAACTTGAGTAAAGTTACAGAAGCTGGTACACCAGAATATAAAGAAGTTGATGGTCAACAAGTACCACAGCTTGTATGGCCTAAGATTGATAAAGCAGGCTTCAACCATGATGGTAGCCAATTCGGTTCATGGCCAAACTGGGACAACGTTCGTATGATCGAACGTGGTATGAACAAAGACCAATTATATAACCTAATCGGTCGTCCACACTTCTCTGAAGGTTTATACGGTGTTGAAGAGTGGGATTATGCGTTCAACTATCGTGAGAATGGTGTTCACAAAATTTGTCAATACAAAATATTATTTGACAAAAACCACAATGCTCAAAGCTTCTTCTGGTATCCAAACGGTTGTAACGGAAACTCAGCATTTACTTTAAGTGGTGACTTCTTGTTCGACTTCGATAAAGATACTTTAACTCCACGTGGTAAAGAAGTTGTTGATAATGTTGCAGCACAATTAAAAGAAACTGGTGCTAAAGAAGTTAAAGTTGCAGGTTACACTGACCGTTTAGGTTCTGATGCTTACAACTTAGATCTTTCTCAACGTCGTGCAAACCGTGTTAAAGCTCGTTTAATTGAAGATGGTGTAACATCTGAAATTACAGCTGTTGGTTACGGTAAAGTGCCACAAGTTAAAGCTTGTAATGGTTACAAACACGCAAGTAAAGCTGAGAAAGACTGTTTACGTCCAAACCGTCGTGTAGAAATCACTGCTTCTGGTTCTGTATTAAAATTACAAGAAGGTGGTCAAGTTAACGGTGGAACTCAAGGTCCAGCACCTCTTTATCAAAAATAATAGATAGAGAAGATAGAAAGAGCGTAATGAAAATTACGCTCTTTTTTTATCTGATGTTTAAGAAATTATTCAAGTAGAAGTTCTTCAATCAATTTAGTGGTTAAGTTAATATAACTTCCATTAAAACGATGGCTGAAATTTAGTAAATAATAGAGCTGATAAAGGTGTTTTCTTTCTTCAAAACCTTCTTTATCAAGTGGGAAAGTGCGGTCATAAATTTCATAGAATTCAGCTGAGAAAGGTTGGAAAAGCTCACTGAATGCTAAATCACACTCTCTATCCCCCCAGTAGCAAGCAGGATCGTAAGTAAAGGTTTGATTTCCTACAATAGCCGTATTTTCAACCCATAAGTTACCATGTAACAAAGAAGGTTTAGGATTATGTTTTGAAAGTTTGTGTTTTACTTTTTCAATAATTAAATCAATATGACCAAAGTCTAAACCTTTATCTTTGCAGAGTTGTAATTGCCATCCAATACGCTGTTCTGCAAAAAACTTCGCCCAACTTCCATTCCATTTATTTGGCTGATACTCAGGACCAAGCCAAGTATCAAAATCTAATCCATAGTTTTTAGTGCCAGACACTTGATGGAGTTTTGCTAATTCTTCAGCAAAATGTGGCGTTGCATTGGTTTGTTGAGTAATAGGAAGCGCTTCTAATAATAAGAAACTATGGTTTTGAGAACAGCCTACGCCATACACTTGCGGAAGTCGGATTGTATTGGTTTTGCCTAGTAGGTTTAATTGGTCAGCTTCTGCACGAAACATTGAACGATAGGACCGTTCATTCACTTTAACAAAGACCGGTTGGATTCCATCCGTAATGAGCCAAGTTTCATTTACTTCGCCACCAGGCACTTTGTTTTTTTCTTTGATGTTATAGTAAGCACCAAATTGATCAGCTAAGACTTGAGAAATTGATTTCCACATAATACGCCTCCTAGACATGGTCGATTCTTCTTCATTCTAACGAAAGCACTAAAAATTACTGTGATATATCTCAAAAAATAGCAAAAATTTTTGTCATTTTTTATCTGAAACATCAATTCACCAATAAACGCGTGATTTTTTAATGAGTTAGTATTATCATTAGGTGTATTTTAGTTAGAAAAGATAATCAGGGGAAACTATGCAACATCTGAAAGATCTTGTTGAGAAAGCAAAATCGGCGATTGAACAAATCGAAAATAAAAGTTTAACCACATTAGATGAAATTCGTGTGGAATATTTTGGTAAAAAAGGGCATTTTACCCAACTTATGCAGGAATTGCGTAATGTTGCTGCGGAAGAGCGTCCCGCAATGGGCGCTAAAATCAATGAAGCGAAACAAGCTGCGTTAGATTTTTTAAATGCTAAAAAAGCAGAATGGGAACAAGCTGAACTCAATGCGAAATTAGAAAAAGAACGTATTGATGTGAGCCTTCCAGGTCGTAAAACAGAAACTGGTGGTTTACACCCAGTGACCATTACCATCAATCGCGTAACAAAATTCTTTTCAGAGTTAGGTTTTTCTGTGGAAACCGGTCCCGAAATTGAAAGTGATTATTACAATTTCGATGCATTAAATATCCCTAAACATCACCCAGCACGTGCTGATCACGATACATTCTGGTTTAATCCTGAATTATTACTTCGTACACAAACCTCAGGTGTGCAAATTCGTACCATGGAAAAAATGCAGCCACCTATTCGTATTATGGCGCCAGGTCGTGTATATCGTAACGACTACGATCAAACACACACGCCAATGTTCCATCAAATTGAATTGCTTTATGTAGATAAAAAAGCAAACTTCACCGAGTTAAAAGGTTTATTACACGATTTCTTACGTGCATTTTTTGAAGAAGATTTACAAGTTCGTTTCCGTCCTTCTTATTTCCCATTTACCGAACCTTCTGCAGAAGTCGATGTAATGGGTAAAAATGGTAAATGGTTAGAAGTATTAGGTTGTGGTATGGTGCATCCTAATGTGTTACGTAACGTAGGTATTGATCCCAATGAATATTCTGGCTTCGCAGTAGGCATGGGGGTTGAGCGTTTAACCATGTTACGCTACAACGTCACAGATTTACGTTCATTCTTTGAAAACGACTTACGTTTTTTAAAACAATTTAAGTAATTAACCGTTTGGTTAAATTGACGATAATGATTAATTTAGAACGTAACACGTTCATCAATAAAGGATACAGAGATAATGAAATTTAGCGAAAATTGGGTGAGAGAATGGGTTAATCCATCAATTTCAACAGAGCAGTTATGTGATCAAATCACGATGCTTGGCTTAGAAGTTGATGGCGTTGAAAAGGTAGCTGGTGACTTTACAGGTGTTGTTGTAGGTGAAGTTGTTGAATGTGCTCAACACCCAGATGCAGACAAATTACGTGTCACTAAAGTAAATGTTGGTGGCGACCGTTTATTAGATATCGTTTGTGGTGCACCAAATTGCCGTCAAGGTTTAAAAGTGGCATGTGCAACTGAAGGTGCGGTATTACCTGGTGATTTTAAAATTAAGAAGACTAAATTACGTGGCCAACCTTCAGAAGGGATGCTTTGCTCATTCTCTGAATTAGGCATTGACGTAGATGCAGATGGTATTATTGAGCTACCATTAGATGCACCAGTGGGTAAAAATCTACGTGAATATTTAGATTTAGATGATAAAGCAATTGAAATCAGCTTAACGCCAAACCGTGCAGATTGTTTAAGTATTGCAGGTGTTGCACGTGAAGTTGGTGTGGTGAATAAACAAGTTGTTAATCAACCGCACTTTGATGCCGTACCTGCAACGATTTCAGATAAAGTTCAAATTGAATTAAAAGCGCCAGAAGCATGCCCTCGTTATTTATTGCGCGTGGTGAAAAATGTGAATGTTAAAGCGCAGTCACCAATTTGGTTACAAGAAAAATTACGTCGTTGTGGTATTCGTTCTATCGATCCTATTGTGGATATTACCAACTATGTTTTACTTGAATTAGGTCAACCAATGCATGCTTTTGATGCATCAAAAGTGTCTCAACCTGTTCAAGTACGTTTAGCCAATAACGGCGAAGAACTTGTTTTATTAGATGGTACAACCGCAAAATTACAGCCGAATACTTTGGTGATTGCAGACCAAACTGGTCCACTCGCAATGGCGGGTATCTTTGGTGGTCAAGCAAGTGGTGTTGATGCTGAAACAACAAAAGATGTGATTTTAGAAGCAGCATTCTTCGCACCATTAGCGATTGCTGGACGTGCAAGACAATATGGCTTACACACTGATTCTTCACATCGTTTTGAACGTGGTGTTGATTTTACGCTACAACGTCACGCGATGGAAAGAGCAACAGCATTGTTACTTGAAATTTGTGGTGGTGAAGCCGGCGAAATTTGTGAAGTCGTGAGCGAGCAATATTTACCAAAAGTCAATGAAGTCACTTTACGTCGTGAAAAATTAGATAGCTTATTAGGTCATCATATCGAAACTGAAACCGTGACCGAGATTTTTGAGCGTTTAGGTTTTGCGGTGAAATATGCTAATGATGTTTGGACCGTGACTTCAGCAAGCTGGCGTTTTGATATTGAAATCGAAGAAGATCTCATTGAAGAAGTCGCACGTATTTATGGTTATAACAGCATTCCAAATAATGCACCATTAGCACATCTTCGTATGCGTGAGCATAAAGAGTCTGATTTAGATTTAAGCCGAATTAAAACTGCACTTGTTGATGCAGATTATCAAGAGGCGATTACTTATAGCTTCGTTGATCCAAAAGTACAGACTTTACTTCATCCAGAAATTGAAGCACTTGTATTACCAAATCCAATTTCAGTTGAAATGTCAGCAATGCGCGTTTCATTGTTAAGTGGATTACTCGGTGCAGTACTATACAACCAAAATCGTCAACAAAACCGCGTGCGTTTATTTGAAACGGGATTACGTTTTGTTCCTGATGCTAATGCAGAATTTGGTGTGCGCCAAGAATTTGTTCTTGCAGGTGTGATTACCGGTACAGCAAAATCAGAATGTTGGACAGGTAAAGCAGAAACGGTTGATTTCTTTGATCTTAAAGGTGATTTAGAAAGTATTCTTTCTCTCACCGAAGTGGGTAATCGAGTTAAATTCGTGGCAAAAGCGTACAGTGCCTTGCACCCAGGTCAATCGGCTGCAATTGAATTAGATGGAAAAGAAATTGGTTTTATTGGAACTATTCATCCACTTATTGCTCAAAAACTAGGATTAAATGGCAAAGCGGTTGTTTTTGAAATATTATGGGATGCCATTGCAAATCGTCGTGTGGTTCAAGCCAAAGAAATTTCAAAATTCCCTGCGAACCGTCGTGACTTAGCTTTAGTTGTTGCAGATAATGTCCCAGCAGGCGATATTATCGAAGCATGTAAACAAGCCGGCGGAGAAAAATTAACACAAGTCAATTTATTCGACGTATATCAAGGCATTGGCGTTGCTAGCGGACATAAGAGCTTAGCAATTAGTTTAACCATTCAAGATAATGAAAAAACGCTTGAAGATGATGAGATTAATGCGGTAATCTTTGCTGTATTAAACGAAGTTAAACAACGCTTTAATGCGGAGCTTAGAGACTAAACAGGAGACTAACATGGCAACGATTACAAAAATTGATATTACTGAATACTTATTAGATAAGTATCAATTACAAAAAGCGGAAGCTAAAGCATTAGTGGAAGACTTTTTTGAGGAAATTCGTTTATCGTTAGAATCTGGTGGTGAAGTGAAATTATCCGGTTTTGGTAATTTTGAACTTCGTAATAAAGCTTCCCGTCCAGGGCGTAATCCAAAAACAGGTGAAAGCATTCCTGTTTCAGCTCGCCGAGTAGTGGCATTCAAGCCAGGGCAAAAATTACGTGCTCGTGTGGAAAACACCAAGCCAAAACAATAGTAAGAAAAGTGCGGTCGTTTTTGACCGCACTTTTGTCAGGATTGAACATGAATAAGATTAAATGTGCTTTTTTAGTCGCAGGAAGTTTTTTACTTTTTGCTTGTTCAAGTGGTGTTCGTGAAGATTATGCAATGAACTATAAAGGTCAGATTGGTGATCCTATTATGGCCATTGCCATGTTAAGTGAACAACAATATGAATGGGCGGGTACACCTTATGTGTTAGGTGGGCAGTCTCGTGGTGGTATTGATTGTTCTGGTTTTGTGCAAAAAACCTTTATTGATCGTTTTAATATCAATCTTCCTCGAACGACGAAAGATCAAGCGGGTTACGGAAAACTTGTTCGTAAAGAAGATATCCAAACAGGCGATTTAATTTTCTTTAAAACGGGACGCGGACCAAATGGCTATCATGTAGGGATTTATGTGAAAGAAGATAAATTTTTACACGCCTCAACCAAAGGCGGTGTGATTTATTCTTCGATGAACAGTCCTTATTGGAAAAAAGCTTTTTGGCAAGTTAGACGAGTATAGTGGAAATAAAAAAGTGCGGTTAATTTTAACCGCACTTTTCTTTTATGGATTTGCTGTAGGGCGAATACCTAATGTATGGCAAATCGCATAAGTGAGTTCGCTACGATTTAACGTGTAGAAGTGGAAGTCATTCACGCCTTCACGCGAAAGGATTTTTACCATATCCATTGCCACACTCGCCGCGACGAGATTGCGAGTAGTAGGATCATCATCTAATCCTTCATACGCTTTAGCCAACCATGCTGGAATTTTTACATTCGTAAATGATGCCATTTTTTGCAGTTGTTTGAAATTAGTGACAGGTAGAATACCTGGAACAATTTCAGCCTCAATACCAATGGATGCACAACGGTCACGGAAGCGAAGATAACTATCAATATCAAAGAAGAACTGGGTAATAACATGATTTGCACCCGCATCAATTTTACGTTTCAAATTGATTAAATCGGCTTGAGCTGATTTTGCTTCAGGGTGAACCTCAGGATATGCTGCAACGGAAATATCAAAATCAGCTACGGAGCGGAGTAGTTCAACTAAATCAGCCGCATAGAAAGGTTTTTTAGCATAGCCTTTTGGCTCATCACCGCGTAAAGCTACAATGCGACGAATACCGCTATCCCAATAATCTTTTGCAATTTCTTTTAATTCTTCAGGTGTGGCATCAATACCCGTTAAATGTGGTGCAGCTTCTATGCCAGTTTCTGCTTTAATGGCTTTCACGATGCTATGTGTACGATCACGCTCGCCAGAGTTTGCGCCATAGGTGACGGAAACAAATTTAGGATTTAATACTTTTAAGCGATGAATGGAATCCCAAAGCATGCTTTCCATTTTTTCATTTTTAGGCGGAAAGAATTCAAAGGAGACATTAATTTTTTTGTTAGTATCAGCAAGATGTTGATTTAAAGTGTTAATTTCGTTTGCGTAGCTCATAGCATGCCTTCTTACGTTTTTTATTAGAATGGACTTATCATAAGATAAGAAGTAATATGCGTCAATTTCAATGATTTCATCAAAATAATGAATGAAATTAATGATTGTTTGTTGTGCGTTGTATTTTAAAAGAAAATCAATTTATTTGCACAAAAAGTTAGCATTTTTTCTAAAAATAGGTATAATACGCCGACCCTGTAAATGCACGGATTCCCACCGTGCATTATTTTATCGAGATCACACTCGAAGGGGTGGAGATTAAGATTAATGGTTGTGTTTCAATCAATATGGAACACTGGGTATCAAACTTATATTTTGGTAATTAATTAATGAAAACTTTTGTAGCAAAACCGGAAACAGTAAAACGTGACTGGTATGTGGTAGATGCGACAGGTAAAACTTTAGGTCGTTTAGCTACTGAATTAGCACGCCGTCTTCGTGGTAAACACAAGGCTGAGTACACTCCACACGTAGATACTGGTGATTACATCATCGTTATCAACGCAGACAAAGTGGCAGTAACTGGTCGTAAAGAAACAGATAAACTTTACTACTGGCACACTGGCTATGTAGGTGGTATCAAACAAGCGACTTTCAAAGAAATGATCGCTCGCCGTCCTGAAGCGGTGATTGAAATTGCGGTTAAAGGTATGTTGCCAAAAGGTCCATTAGGCCGTGCAATGTTCCGTAAATTAAAAGTGTATGCAGGTGCAGAACACCAACACGCAGCACAACAACCACAAGTATTAGACATTTAATCACGAGGTTTAGGAAATGGCAGAGAATCAAAACTACGGCACTGGTCGCCGCAAAAGCTCTTCAGCTCGTGTATTTATCAAACCGGGCAGTGGTAAAATCACTATCAACCAACGTGAATTAGACGTATATTTCGGTCGCGAAACAGCTCGTATGATCGTACGTCAACCGTTAGAATTAGTGGAATTAACTGATAAATTAGACCTATACATCACTGTTAAAGGTGGTGGTATTTCTGGTCAAGCGGGTGCAATCCGTCACGGTATCACTCGTGCATTAATGGAATATGATGAGACTTTACGTCCTGCTCTTCGTGCAGCTGGCTTCGTTACTCGTGACGCACGTCGCGTTGAACGTAAAAAAGTTGGTTTACACAAAGCACGTCGTCGTCCACAATACTCCAAACGTTAATTTTTATTATCGTTTCAAGAAAGCAGAGAGCAATCTCTGCTTTTTTTATATCTGTAAAAAACAAATTAATTTAAAATTACCGCTCTTTGATTTCTTGCTTCTTGTTTGTAATCAATTGATTTTAAAAAGAAAATAAGAAAATATTGGCAATTTGGCTCTCGGTTATGTTAAAATAATCGCCCACTTTTAGTAGAAGTATATAGATTATTTTGGATCTTCGGAGGAATAAATGTCCAATGCATCAAGTAAACGTTCAGTAATGACTCTTTTTTCAAATAAAAATGACATTTACTGCCATCAGGTAAAAATTGTCTTAGCTGAAAAAGGTGTCGCTTACGAAAACGAAGAAGTTGATTTGCAAGCATTATCAGAAGATTTAATGGAATTAAATCCTTACGGCACATTACCAACATTGGTGGATCGTGATTTAGTATTATTTAGCTCACGCATTATTATGGAATATCTTGATGAGCGTTTTCCACATCCTCCACTTATGCCAGTTTATCCCGTTTCTCGTGCGAAAAGCCGTCTTTTAATGTTACGTATCGAACAAGATTGGTATCCAACATTAGAAATTGCTGAAAAAGGCACAGAAGTTGAACGTGAAGAAGCATTAAAACAGTTAAAAGAAGAATTGCTAGCGGTATCGGTCATCTTCCAACAAACCCCTTATTTTATGAGTGAAGAGTTTGGCTTAGTCGATTGCTATGTTGCACCATTATTATGGAAACTACGTAATATGGGCGTTGAATTCAGCGGTACAGGAAGCAAAGCAATCAAAGGCTATATGGATCGAGTATTTAGCCGTGATTCATTCTTACAATCTGTAGGTGAAGCTGCACCTAAAAATTTAATGGATGATAAATAATGATCCACACACCTTCTCCAAAACGCCCTTATTTACTAAGAGCCTATTATGATTGGCTAGTGGATAACGATTTCACCCCATATTTAGTGGTGGATGCGAATTATTATGGTACCAATGTACCTGTAGAATACGTGAAAGATGGGCAAATCGTCTTAAATCTTTCTGCGGGAGCAACTGGGAATTTGCAATTAACCAATGATTTTATTCAGTTTAATGCACGTTTCAAAGGTGTTGCTCGTGAGTTATATATTCCGATGGGGGCCGCTTTAGCTATTTATGCACGTGAAAATGGTGATGGGGTGATGTTTGAACCAGAGGACATTTACGATGAGCTAAATCGTGAGCCAACATCCGAACAGCCATTAAGCTTTGCAGAAGCGGTAGATAAACCTAAATCTGAAAAGAAACCACAGAAATCAGCATCTCATTTACGAATTGTGGATTAATAAAAGAAAAACAAAAGTGCGGTTAATTTTAACCGCACTTTTTTATTTATTATTTGGTTGCAGCTTTCATATTGCGAACAAATTCGGCGAGCTCAGATAAGCATTGAGCCTGATTATCTAAGTTTCGTTCAATGATTTTTACCGTTGCAGAGCCTGAAATTGCGCCTGTTGCACCCAGTTGAAGGGCTTCTTTCACTTGAGCTGGTTGAGCAATACCAAAACCTTGTAGAATTGGTGGCGCCTTGTGGGCTTTAAGTTGTTCTACAAGCGTATCTAAGTTTGCGGCATGAGCTTGGTTTTCCGCACTTGTTACACCAGCACGAGAAACTAAATAGGTATAGCCTTCGCTATTTTCAGCAACGCCTTGTACCGTTTTGGCATCAGCATTTGGTGGGCAAATAAAGACAGGTTGAATACCATGTTTTTTAGCAGCTTGAACATAGTCTTCTTTTGCCAATAGTGGAATATCAGCCACTAAAACCGCATCTACGCCGACCTCTGCACAACGTTGATAGAAATTATCTAAGCCTTTCGCAAAAATTAAATTCGCACAAAGGAGTAAGCTAATCGGAATTTCTGGATATTTTGACCGCACTTTAGCGAGTAATTTAAAGCTATCCTCAGTGCTATGACCTGCATTGAGCGCACGATTATTAGCCGCTTGGATAACGGGACCGTCTAATAGTGGATCAGAAAATGGAAAGCCTAATTCCAACGCATCTGCGCCATTTTCAACTAAAGTACAAATAATTTCAAAAGAGCGATCAAATGTTGGATCGCATAATGTGACGAAAGGTACAAAAGCCCCTTCTTTTTTCGCTGCAAGTTCTGCAAATTTAGTTTCAAAACGGCTCATTATTGCATTCCTTTTTCTTTTAAAACTTTATCAACGGTGAAAATATCTTTATCACCACGACCAGAGAGATTCACCACTAAAATTTGTTCTTTATTCGGTTCTTGATGAATCATTTTTAATGCGTGTGCTAATGCATGTGAACTTTCCAATGCAGGAATAATCCCTTCATGTTTTGCTAATTCTTGGAAAGCGTTTAACGCT
>CAUETL010000027.1:0-15782 GCA_959020685.1 Parahaemophilus parainfluenzae
TGCATACCCGGGCCACCCTTTGGACCTTCATAGCGGATGACTACCACATGGCCTTCTTTAACTTTACCGCCTAAAATGCCGGCTACAGCATCTTCTTGGCTTTCAAATACGATTGCGCGGCCAGTAAATTTCCAGATAGATTCATCCACACCCGCCGTTTTTACGATACAACCATCTTTAGCGATATTACCGAACAATACGGCTAGACCACCTTCTTGAGAAATCGCATTTTCTTTGTTACGGATACAACCGCTTACACGGTCATCATCTACGCTATCCCAACGGCAATCTTGTGAGAAGGCTTGCGTAGTGCGAATACCAGCAGGGCCGGCACGGAAGAATTTGTGTAATTCTTCGTCTTTGTTACGAATGATATCGTATTGATTTAATTGTTCTTCTAGTGTTTTTCCTAGCACGGTTTTGGTATCGCGATGGATTAAACCAGCACGATCTAATTCACCCAATAAGCCCATAATGCCACCTGCACGGTGTACATCTTCCATGTGGTATTTATTAGTATTTGGCGCAATTTTGCTTAAGCAAGGTACAACGCGTGATAAGCGGTCAATATCTTCCATTTTGAAATCTACGCCTGCTTCTTGAGCAGCCGCTAATAAGTGTAAAACGGTATTACTTGAACCACCCATCGCGATATCTAAGCTCATCGCATTTTCAAAGGCTTCAAAGGTACCGATTGAACGCGGTAATACGCTTTCATCATCTTGTTCATAATAGCGTTTGCAAAGCTCAACAATTTGACGACCAGCTTTTAAGAATAATTCTTTGCGGTCAGCATGGGTCGCCAACATAGAACCATTACCTGGTAAAGATAAACCTAACGCTTCGGTTAAGCAGTTCATTGAGTTAGCGGTAAACATCCCTGAGCAAGAACCACAAGTAGGGCAAGCACTTCGCTCAATCGCATCAATACGCTCATCGCTTACATTCGGATCTGCCGCTTCAATCATCGCATCGACTAAGTCTAAGCGAATAAGCTGATCAGATAATTTCGTTTTGCCCGCTTCCATTGGACCGCCTGAAACGAAGATAGTTGGAATATTTAAACGCATTGCTGCCATTAACATTCCCGGGGTGATTTTGTCACAGTTGGAAATACACACCATCGCATCAGCACAGTGAGCATTAACCATATATTCCACGCTATCTGCGATTAAATCACGGCTTGGTAAGGAATAAAGCATCCCACCGTGACCCATCGCGATACCATCATCTACCGCAATAGTATTGAATTCTTTTGCCACGCCGCCAGCTTTTTCAATTTCAGCCGCGACTAGTTGTCCCATATCTTTTAAATGAACATGCCCTGGTACGAATTGGGTGAAAGAGTTCACCACCGCAATAATCGGTTTACCAAAGTCATTTTCTTTCATCCCTGTTGCACGCCATAAGGCACGTGCACCCGCCATATTACGACCCTGAGTACTGGTCGCTGAACGTAGTTTTGGCATTGTTATAAATTCTCCAAGTAAATTTCGTTAAGATGTATGTATTTCAATATTTAAAGTTTGAGTATTTTATGGATTATAGGTATACATTATGCAACCAGTGAGTAATAAGCTAGATAATATTGCTAATACGATAAGTTTTTTCATTTCTATTTCTCCATTGATAATAATTATTTTGGCAATAAAAAGATTATACGTTTTATAAATAACTTATTAGGTAACAATAAGATTATTTTATCTCCATTACATCCGGCAATTTCGCCAACTGATTCACCAACAAATCAAAAGTGCGGTCAGATTTTACAGTGATTTTTAACCGCACTTGGGTGTCTACCAATGCCATATCCATATTAGTCACAGTAAAGCCGCGTAAACGAATAACGCGTAATACACGTTCTAAAACCTCTGGTCGATGTTGAGTGATTAAGTCAAAAGTATATTGGTTCATCTTAAATTTCCTCCAGCATATCCGTGTTGCATGCACCTGGTGGGACTAATGGCCATACACATTCTTCAGGTGGAATGCATACTTGCAATAAATAGGCAGTTTCACTATTTAATAAACGATTAAGTGCCGCATCTACATCATCAGCGCGCTCAATGCGTTCAGCTGGAATATCAAAGGCTTTCGCTAACATCACGAAATCAGGGTTATCTTCTAGAATAGTTTCAGAACGGCGTTTATTCCAGAAAAGGTCTTGCCATTGACGTACCATACCAAGACGTTGGTTATCTAACAGCAAAATTTTCACGGGTAATTTACCGCGTTTGATTGAACCTAATTCTTGAATATTCATCATCAATGAACCATCGCCTGTCACCAAAATCACTTCATCATGAGGACGTGCTTTTTTCGCACCTACCGCCGCAGGTAAACCAAATCCCATGGTGCCGAACCCCGCAGAGGTAATGTAGTTTTCTGGTGCGAAATGACGCATATGTTGCGCAGACCACATTTGGTGTTGGCCAACATCAGTACAAATCACGGCATTTTGAGGTTTACGCTGTGAAAGCATGTTGAGTAATGACCAAGGGTCAATCGGTCGGTTGTCCGCATTGTCGATATAAGTAAAATCGAGTTTAGCTTTCAGCGCTTGAATATGCGTATGCCAATCATCAATCGCAAGTGGGATGCTTAAAGCCTCTAAGGCTTGAATTAAATCACCTTGAAGGGCAACATTGGCCACACGGAGTTTATTGATTTCCGCCGCATCAATATCACAATGAATCACCTTCGCGTGTGGTGCAAAACTGTCTAATTTACCGGTCACACGGTCGTCAAAACGTGCACCGCACACTAACAATAAATCACATTCTTGTACGGCAACATTTGCGGCTCTTGTGCCATGCATACCAATCATGCCCATATAAACAGGATCGGTTGGGTCAATTGAGCCTAAACCTTTCAATGTTGAAACGGATGGCATTTTGGTGATTTGTAGGAATTTTTTGACCGCTTGCGTTGCGTTTGCCATACCTACACCGCCGCCCACATAAAGCACGGGTTTTTTCGCTTGTGCCAATAATGCTTTGGCTTCAGCTAATTTTAATTCTGAAAGTGCGGTTGGTTTTACGACTGGTTTGACTATAGGTTTGACATGTTTAGGTACATCGCTCACTTGGATGTTGCGAGGCACATCAATGAGAACAGGACCAGGTCTGCCACTTTGTGCAATTTGGAAAGCAGAGGCAATAATTTCGGGGAGTTCTTCAATGGATTGCACAATGTAGCTGTGCTTGGTGCAAGCAAGAGATAAACCTAAAACATCGGCTTCTTGGAAAGCATCGGTACCGATAAGTGGGGCGGCCACTTGGCCAGTAAATGCCACGATTGGTACAGAATCAGCAAAGGCATCACCTAAACCTGTTACTAAGTTGGTTGCGCCTGGGCCTGACGTAGCGACACAAACGCCCACTTTACCCGTAGAGCGCGCATAGCCAATCGCAGCTATCGCGGCACCTTGTTCGTTACGGCAAAGGAGATGATCAAGACCTGAGTCATAGATGGCATCATAGGTTGGCATGATTGCCCCGCCTGGGTAGCCGAAAAGATCGGTTACACCGTGCGCTTTTAAACATTCGATAATGAGTTGTGCGCCTGTCATGTTGCTTCCCGTTTTTATGATTATTAAATAATTTTATGAATATTGAAGTTTTGCATTGTAGCGGAATTTTTCGCCTTTGGTTAGGTTTTCGCGAAAAAACAAACGAAAAAAACACGATAACCAAGATTATCGTGTTTTTTGATAAGAAGTGCGGTCAGAAAACATAATGTTTTCTACACAAAATTAGAAGCCTGCTTGTTTTTCTAATTGTTCAACAAGCGCATCATCTAAACCTAAGGCTTGAGCTAAATCTGCTAAGAAAATAATTTCTTTGCGAGATAAATCTTTGCTTACTAAACGAGCTGCTAAATATACATTGCTTGCAAGTGCAGTATCATTACCTACAAAACGAGCAATCTCGTTGATAGAAATTGGATTTTGGATTTCTTGTTCAAGCCATTGCGCTAATTCAGGGTTGTTACCTGCTTCATTTGCGATAGTTTGTTTTTCATCTTCAGTGATTTCACCATCTGCAGCCGCTGCAGCAATCATGGTGCGTAAAATCAATTCACCCGCATCAACATGGTTTGATGAATTTAATACATCAAACGCATTTTCTGAGATGTTTGGTTGGCTGCTTTGTTGGGATTTTTGATAGTTTTGGTAAGCTTGGTAAGCAAGGTTACCTAAAACGGCAAGTGAGCCTAATTTTGCTAAGCTTGCACCGCCGCTACGGCCTAAAATCATTGATAAAAGACCGCCTAATGCTGCACCACCGCCTACTTTGGTGAGAGAGTCGATAGTTTGATTGCCTGTTTCAAGTTTACTTGCAGAGTTTTTAGCGACATTTAAAACTTGATTTAAAATGCTGTTGAGATCCATAAATGTTTCCTTTTGGTTGTTAATAGAGATTAAATTTGGCCTTTAGACAGTAAATTTTAAAAAAAATTCACTTTTTTAACCGCTCTTTTAACCAAGTCCTTGACTCGGTTTTAGAATTCATTATATTGAAATCTTTCTTCATTAAAAAGGAACTTAGTATGACGCAGTCAAACGCAAAGCGTGAGACCTTCTCTGGTCGGAAAGCATTTATTATGGCGGCAATTGGATCCGCTGTTGGTTTAGGAAACATTTGGCGTTTCCCTTACACCACTTATGAAAACGGGGGCGGTGCATTTATTATCCCTTATCTTATTGCACTTTTAACCGCCGGTATTCCATTGCTTTTCTTAGATTACGCAATCGGTCATCGCCATCGTGGTGGTGCACCACTTTCTTATCGTCGTTTTAACCCGCACTTTGAAGTGTTTGGTTGGTGGCAGGTGATGGTGAACGTCATCATTGGGCTTTACTACGCAGTAGTATTAGGTTGGGCGGCAAGCTACACCTACTTCTCACTTAATTCTGCCTGGGGCGATAAACCAATTGATTTCTTCCTACATGAATTCTTAAAAATGGGCGATATCAGCAATGGTGTGAGCTTTGAGTTTGTTGGCATGGTAACAGGCCCATTAATCGCAGTATGGTTAGTAGCATTAGGCGTACTTTCTTTAGGTATTAAAAAAGGGATTTCTAAATCTGCAGACATCTTAATGCCTGTTTTAGTGGTGATGTTTGTGGCGTTGGTTGTTTATTCTTTATTCTTACCAGGTGCAGAAAAAGGCTTGAATGCGTTATTTACCCCAGACTGGTCAAAATTATCTAATCCAAGTGTATGGATTGCGGCTTATGGTCAAATCTTCTTCTCTCTTTCTATTTGTTTCGGGATTATGATCACTTATGCGTCTTACCTGAAAAAAGATTCTGATTTAACAGGAAGTGGTTTAGTTGTTGGCTTTGCCAACTCAAGCTTTGAAGTACTTGCCGGTATCGGCGTATTTGCGGCATTAGGCTTTATTGCAGCTGCACAAGGTGTGGAAGTGAGTGAAGTGGCAAAAGGCGGTATTGGTTTAGCCTTCTTTGCATTCCCAACCATCATTAATAAAGCACCATTTGGTGAAGTGCTAGGGGTATTGTTCTTTGGTTCATTAACCTTCGCGGCATTAACTTCATTTATCTCTGTTATTGAAGTAATCATTTCAGCTATTCAAGATAAGCTCCGTTTACGCCGAGCAAAAGCGACCTTTATTGTGGGTTTACCAATGATGGTAGTGTCAGTAATTTTATTCGGTACCACAACCGGTCTACCAATGCTTGATGTGTTGGATAAATTCGTAAACTACTTTGGTATTGTAGCGGTAGCATTTGTTTCATTAATTGTGATTGTAGCAAATGAAAAACTTGGCTTATTAGGTAACCACTTAAATGAAAGCTCTTCATTCAAAGTCGGTTTCCTATGGCGTTTATGCATTGTAATCACTACGGGTATTCTTGCCTTTATGTTATTGAGTGAAGGTGCGAAGGTATTTACAGAAGGTTATGAAGGTTATCCAAGTTGGTTCGTAAATACCTTTGGTTGGGGTATGGCAATTTTACTTGTAGTCGTTTCGTTCATTCTTTCTCGCTTAAAATGGAAAAATGAAGAGAACTTCAATCTTGAAGAAAAAGGAGAATAAAGATGACAAGTATTGCAATTACAATGATGATTGTGGCGCTTTTTGTGATTTGGGGCGGCTTGATCTTTTCCTTAATCAGACTTCCAAAAGAAGAAAAATAAGGTCAAAATTGACCGCACTTTGATATAAGTAGGGCGTGCTCAGCACGCCCTTTTTTGTTATTTCGATAAATCGATTTGATATACCGCAAAGCCAACTTCATCAGTGCCGACTTTCTTCATTGGGTATTGTGCATTGTCTTGAATAAATTTCGCTGCTTGTTCGCTTGGCGAGGTTTCAAAACGCACGTCTAATTTATCGTTACCTTTAATCGGTGCAAAACGCCAGTTTTTATCCGCACTTGGGTTTACATGGCCATGTTTTTCGCTTTCTGCTTTGATGTAATCCGCAAGGATTTGGCGGTTTTCATCAGGAGAAGCGTAAACAATGTGTGCATCGCCAGTGCCTGGGAATTTATTACCGTAAGCGCGATAGTTGTTAGTCGCAATTAAGAATTCTGCTTTTGGATCAAGTGGTTTACCTTGGTAAGTTAAATTTACCACACGGTGTGAGTTAGGGTTAATCAATTTACATTCGCCGTCATAACGCGCTGGTTGAGTCAGGTCGAATTCATAATTTACGCCGTCAATCACATCGTAGTTATAAGTACGGAAACCTTCCCAATCAAGTAACGATTGTGGTTTGTCGCTTACAGGGTCGATTTGTTTAAACATACCTGCGCTACATTCTAACCATTCTTTCAATTCTTCACCGGTTGCTTTCACCACAACTAACGTATTTGGATAGAGGTATAAGTCTGCTGCGTTACGGAAGGTTAATTCACCTTTGTTCACTTCAGTATAGCCTGTTGGGTCATTTTTACGTCCACCAGCTTTAAATGGTGCGCCCGCACTTAAAATTGGTAAGCCTGCCATTGCTGCAACACTTGGTGCCACTTTTTCAACATAAGCTTTCTGCGCTTGGTTCACAATTTGAATAGTTGGGTCATCTTGCACTAAGGCTAAGTAGCTGTACATGTTATCGGTCGCTTTACCGATTGGCTGTGCCACGAATTCACGGGTGGCTTCATGCACAGGTTTTAAAAGTGCGGTCAATTCTGCATCACTTTCTGTGGTCGCTTTTTTGTTCTCAGCATCGTAAATTGGGCGAAGTGCTGCTTTACCATCAGCCACTAACCATTTGCCGTTGTGTTGAGCAAGGGTTAGGTCGATCACACTGATGTTATTTGCCCAGTAGCCTGCCATACTTTCAGGCACGCCTTTCACGGTACCTTTAGCAATATCTGCATTTGGTGATTTCGCGAACTCTTTGTTCGGGAATAAACGGTGAGAGTGACCGAAAACAATCGCATCAATGTGTGGCACATCAGCAAGGTAGAATGCTGAGTTTTCTGCACCTTCTTGATATGGCTCGTCAGATGGGCCAGTGTGCGCAAGTGCCACAATAATATCTGCACCTTTTTGTTTCATTTCTGGCACATATTTTTGTGCAGTTTTCACGATATCGCGCGTTTCTACTTTGCCTTGTAAGTTCGCTTTATCCCACACCATAATTTGTGGTGGCACAAAACCGATATAACCAATGTTTAGTTTATGCGTTTTACCTCGGCTATCCACCACTTCTTTGGTTTGAATCACATAAGGCGTGAAATATGGCTCTTCAGTACCGACTTTCACTACGTTAGCATTGATGATAGGGAATTTCGCTTGTTTAATCGCATCGGCTAAATAGTCTAAGCCATAGTTAAACTCGTGGTTGCCTAATGTTCCAACTTCATAGTGCATTGCATTTAAGCAATCTACAGCTGGGTTTGATTTGCCTTCTTTGTAACCTTTAGCTGCTTGATAGTCAGCGATTGGGTTACCTTGGATTAAGTCACCGTTATCAACTAAAACGCTGTTTTTCACCTCTTGACGAGCTTGACGAATCAAGCTTGCTGCACGGGTAAAACCGAATTTCTCAGTAGGTGCATCTTTGTAGTAATCGAAGTCAGTCAAAAAACTGTGAATATCGGTTGTTGCCACAATACGTAAATCGACTTGTGTGTCGCTTTTTGCAAAAGCAAAACGGCTCGCACTCAACGCTAAAATGCTGCTTGCGCCAAGCTGGATGAAATCTCTTCTGTTGATCATATGTGCTCCTGTTGTGTGAGAATTGACGGGATTTTAAATCTCTTTTACATATAAAGAAAGCGCAATATAAAGTTCTGAGATGAAGTGTGATACACATCACAAAATAACGGATTGAATTCAGTTGCAAAACTTCACGTTTGGGACAAAAATAGGCTATCCAATCCGTTAAAAATTAAGTCATTCATAGTAAGGTGGCCTGCATTTGATGGCATCTGATAAGGAGAGCGTTATGGCTTTTAATCTTAAAAATAGACACCTATTGAGTCTTGTTCATCATTCAGAACGCGAAATTAATTATTTGTTAGATTTATCACGTGATTTGAAACGTGCTAAATATGCCGGAACAGAGCAACCTCAGCTTAAAGGTAAAAATATCGCACTCATTTTTGAAAAGACCTCAACACGTACTCGTTGTGCCTTTGAGGTAGCGGCTCATGATCAAGGTGCACAAGTGACTTACATTGATCCAAATTCCTCTCAGATTGGGCATAAAGAAAGCATGAAGGATACGGCTCGTGTTCTTGGGAGGATGTATGATGCGATTGAATATCGGGGCTTTAAACAAAGTACTGTGCAAGAGCTTGCAGATTATGCTGGTGTGCCAGTGTTTAATGGTTTAACGGATGAGTTTCATCCTACACAAATGCTTGCGGATGTTCTCACGATGATTGAACATTGTGACAAGCCACTTCGTCAAATTAGTTATGTGTATATTGGTGATGCACGCAATAACATGGGGAATTCTCTTTTACTGATTGGAGCAAAACTGGGGATGGGTGTGCGTATTTGCGGCCCAAAAGCTTTATTACCTGAAGCAAGTTTTGTTGAGATGTGTGAAAGTTTTGCTAAAGAAAGCGGTGCGCGGATTACTGTAACGGAAGATATCGATAAAGCTGTAAGCGGTGTTGATTTTGTGCATACGGATGTTTGGGTTTCAATGGGTGAACCATTAGAAGCTTGGGGAGAACGCATTAAGCTATTGCTTCCTTATCAAGTAACGCCTGAACTCATGATGCGTACAGGTAATCCAAAAGTAAAATTCATGCACTGTTTGCCTGCATTCCACAATAGTGAAACTAAAGTGGGTCGCCAAATTGCTGAAAAGTATCCTGAATTAGCAAACGGTATTGAAGTGACTGAAGAGGTGTTTGAATCACCGATGAATATTGCCTTTGAGCAAGCAGAAAACCGTATGCATACGATTAAAGCAGTCATGGTGGCGAGTTTAGCTTAGGAAAGATCTCGATAAATGAGTACATTTATTCATCATCTATTTCAAGAATAATTTATTTCCATACTTTTTGTGGTTTTATTTTTATATAAAAATAAAATTTATTTTTTGATAATGATCACATTTTTTGAAAAATATTATTGACATGATATTTACACAAGCAGAGAATATACCCACCAAAGGTTAGTTTAGATAGAAAGAGGAAATTTTTCTATGCTACTTCGTACATATATACACAGATACGTCCATACGAAAGTATTGAGACTTTTACGGTTTAATCCGATAAAAGGTCGTTCTTTGATGGCGCATATCCGTCGTACACGCCATATTATGATGCCATCGCATCGCTCTTGCTTCTCATATTCAGTATTTGCTTCTCAAAACAAACCATCCAACACGGCTCTCTAAACAGAGTTGTTCTCTCTGTTTAGAGAGTCTCCACAGATTAATTTCTGAATATTTTTGTATTGTCTAGAACAGGCAAGAAATATTTTGTGAAATTAACTTAATCTTATTTGATTTAAAATAAAAAATTCTTACTTTAGTTTTTTCATATAAAAAACTAGAGCGGGTTGTTTTATTCTAAATAAATCTATTGCGTTATTAATTTTAATAACGCAGGGTAACTTTACGTCAAAAAAATAAATAAAAGGAGTTTATTATGCCAAACTTAAAAATTGCATATAGTCCAAAAGTTGAACAATATTTCTCTACAAATAGAGAATTAGTTGAAATTACCAAAACAGACTTTACTGATGTTGCCGCTATTGTGTTGACATCAGGGGATGTAGGTGAATACCTTGAACGTATTCAAGCAACAAATTTTGGTATCCCAGTATTTGTTGTTCAAACAGAAGAAGAACAAGTTGATCCGAAATTCTATGATGCTATTTATCATATTCAAGATTTAAATGGTTATGACATTAAGCTTTATAGCCGTCAAATCGAAACTGCTGCAAGATTTTATGAAGAAAAAATGTTACCTCCATTCTTCAAAATGTTAAGTGAATATGTAGAAATGGGTAATATTGCTTTTGACTGTCCGGGACATCAAGGTGGTCAATACTACCGTAAACACCCAGCAGGTCGTTTCCTTTATGACTTCTATGGTGAAAACATTTTCCGTTCAGATATTTGTAATGCTGACGTGAAATTAGGTGACTTGTTAATTCACGAAGGTGCAGCTTGTGATGCACAAAAATATGCTGCTCAAGTATTCAATGCAGATAAAACTTACTTCGTATTAAATGGTACATCTTCTTCAAACAAAGTTGCATTAAACGCAGTACTTGCTCCGGGCGATTTAGTATTATTTGACCGTAATAACCATAAATCAAACCACCATGGTGCATTAATTCAAGCGGGTGCAACCCCAATTTACTTAGAAACTGCTCGTAACCCATTTGGTTTTATTGGTGGTATCGATAGTCACTGCTTCGAAGAAGATTATTTGAAATCATTAATTAAAGAAGTTGCACCTGAAAAATTAAACCAAAAACGTCCATTCCGTTTAGCCGTTATTCAATTAGGTACTTATGACGGTACAATTTATAACGCACGTCAAGTGGTAGATAAAATTGGTCATCTTTGTGACTACATCTTATTCGACTCTGCATGGGTAGGTTATGAACAATTCATTCCAATGATGAAAGACTGCTCTCCATTATTGCTTGAATTAAATGAAAATGACCCTGGTATTTTAGTGACTCAATCTGTTCATAAACAACAAGCAGGTTTCTCACAAACTTCACAAATTCACAAAAAAGATAAACACATTAAAGGTCAAGATCGTTATGTAAACCACAAACGTTTCAATAATGCCTTTATGTTACATGCGTCAACCAGTCCGTTCTATCCATTATTTGCGGCATTAGATGTGAATGCGAAAATTCAAGGTAGTGAAGCAGGCCGTCGTTTATGGCATGAATGTGTGAAAGTCGGTATCGAAGCACGTAAATTAGTATTAAATCACTGTGAATTAATTCGTCCATTTATTCCAACCACAATTAAAGGTAAAAAATGGCAAGATTATGACACAGAAGAAATCGCAACTAATCTCGAATTCTTCAAATTCCACCCAACAGATACATGGCATAAATTTGAAGGCTATGCTGACGAACAATATTTCGTTGACCCATGTAAATTCTTGCTTACCACTCCAGGTATTAGCTTAGAAACAGGCGAATATGAAAAATTTGGTGTACCAGCAACTATTCTTGCTAACTACTTACGTGAAAACGGTATTATTCCGGAAAAATGTGACTTGAACTCAATCTTATTCTTGCTCACTCCGGCAGAAACCCTCACCAAAATGCAAACTTTGGTTGCTCAAATCGCCTTGTTTGAAAAACACATTAAACAAGACTCTTTATTAAAAGATGTATTGCCAACTGTGTATAAAAACAATGAAGACCGTTACAAAGGCTACACCATCCGTCAATTATGCCAAGAAATGCATGACCTTTATGTAAGCCGTAATGTAAAACAACTTCAAAAAGACCTATTCCGCAAAGCAACATTACCGGAATATGCGTTAAATCCACACGATGCGAATATTGAATTCGTTCGTAACAAAGTTGAACTTGTTCCATTAACAGACATTGTTGGTCGTGTAGCTGCGGAAGGTGCATTACCTTATCCTCCAGGTGTGTTATGTGTGGTTCCAGGGGAAAGATGGAGTCCAACTGCACAAAAATACTTCCTTGCATTAGAAGAAGGTATCAACACATTACCTGGCTTCGCACCTGAAATCCAAGGGGTTTACTTACAAAAAGACCCTGATGGACGTACTCGTGCATATGGCTATGTTTTAACTGACTATTAATAAAGTGAGGTTGTGAGGATTTTCCTCATAACCCTCTCAGCACAAACAAAAGAAAGTGCGGTTAAAAACATCTGATTTTTTGACCGCACTTGTAGGAGTATAAATTATGAGTGCTAAAAGTAATAAAATTGGTGTGGTACAACTCACCATTCTTACCATGGTTAATATGATGGGTTCTGGTATCATTATGTTACCGACCAAGTTAGCCGAAATTGGGACTATTTCCATCGTTTCTTGGCTTGTAACAGCCGTTGGTTCAACAGCCTTAGCTTACGCATTCGCACAATGCGGTATGTTCAGTAAAAAATCTGGTGGTATGGGCGGTTATGCGGAATACTCTTTCGGTAAAGCTGGTAACTTCATGGCAAACTATACTTATGGTGTGTCATTAGTTATTGCGAATACTGCGATTGCGATTTCTGCTGTAGGTTATGGTTCTGAGTTCCTTGGTGCAACCCTTTCTCCACTTTCTATTGCATTATGGACGATCTTCACTCTTTGGCTTGCGACTATTCTTAACTTCGGTGGTGCAAGAATTACGGGTAACATCAGTTCATTCACCATTTGGGGTGTAATTATTCCTGTGGTAGGTATTTCAATCATTGGTTGGAAATGGTTTGATGGTTCAATGTATGTAAACTCTTGGAACCCACACAATGTGCCTACTTTTGAAGCGATCGGTGTATCTATTTCAATGACATTATGGGCATTCTTAGGGTTAGAGTCTGCTTGTGCGAATTCTGATGCGGTTGAAAATCCAGAGAAAAACGTACCAATCGCGGTACTTGGTGGTACTTTAGGTGCAGCGGTAATTTATATCGTTTCTACTAACGTTATCGCAGGTATTGTTCCTAACCTTGAACTTGCTAACTCAACTGCACCGTTCGGTTTAGCCTTTGCTCATATGTTTGATGAAACAACCGGTAAAGTTATCATGGGCTTAATGGTGATGTCTTGTTTCGGTTCATTATTAGGTTGGCAGTTCACTATTGCTCAAGTATTCAAATCTTCAGCAGAAGAAGGTTATTTCCCTGCGTTCTTCAAAAAAGTTACTAGCAAAGATGCACCTATCGTTGGTATGGTAACCATCACTTCGTTACAAACTTTACTCTCTTTAATGACAATTAGCCCATCATTAAATAAACAATTCAATGTGTTGGTGGACCTAGCGGTAGTAACAAACGTTATTCCATACTTGCTCTCAATGGCAGCACTTCCCGTATTGTTGAAAACTGAAAATGTTCCTTACCAAAAATACAAAAAAACTGTTCTTGTTGCCTTTATTGGTTCAGTCTATAGTATCTATGCGCTTTATGCTGCGGGTGAACAAGCGATGTTATACGGTTCAATTGTGACCTTTATCGGTTGGACATTGTATGGTTTTGTTTCTTACAAATTTGACCTTAAAAAATCTCAAGCTTAATTAAAAAAGAAAAGCTTACATCTTCATGTAGGCTCTTTCGAGTAGTAATAAGCTTAAAGTATAAAGAGCGGTTGAAAATTTAATTGTTTTCAACCGCTCTTTTTATTTAGGACAATACTCTTAACAAAACAGGCTGAAATTCTGTTTGTTGGCCGAGTTTTCGGGTGTAACGTTTAACCATCACAAAGGAAAGTACGGTCAAAATAAAGATTAAAATCGCACGGATGAGCTCATTTTCACTGATATAGCTAGAAAGCAATGTTGCAATCAATAAAGTAAAAAGCGGCACGATATACATTAACAATGCTGAAAATAACATGGATTTTTCTTCTAGACCGATTTCTACCATTTGGCCTGCACGGAGTGGCGTGATGGTTTCTAGCGTAAAGATATGTTCACCTCGTTTTCCGTTAAGCTCAGAAAGGGAAGCTGTTCCACAGGCTTCTCTAGCCGAACAAGCTCCACAGGCGCTTTGTGATTGACATTTCACTTTAGCAAGACCCGTTTCTGCATCATAGCTCATCACTACTGCACTTTCTTTTAGCATTGTGCTTCTCCCATATAAATATCAAAGCGGTGGTTTTTGGTTTCACGACTAACATGGGGCGCTTTTTGCGCTAAAAATTCCGCATAATCAGGACGTTTTACCACCACACGTTTACGGGCTAATTGTAACGCAGGTGTCAAGAGCTCATCGGCATCCAAATCGGCACCAACCAAATGTTGGAATACACGCATTTCTTTTTTGACTAGGGCGGATTTTTGCTTATGTGGATACATTGGATCCAAATACACCACATCGGCACTCTCGGTTTGCGGATTGAGTTCGGCAATATGATGAACATCTAGTAATTGCATATTTTTTTGCATTATTTCGCCTATTTCTACATCCTGATAGGCGCGGTTGAGCCCATCCTGTAACAGTAAATATACCACTGGATGACGTTCCACTAAACGCACTTGGCAACCGATAGAAGCTAGAACAAAGGCATCTCGACCAAGTCCTGCTGTGGCATCAATCACGCTCGGCAATTCTGCGCCTTTAATGCCTACAGCTTTGGCAATAGCTTCGCCACGTCCACCACCAAATTTACGACGATGGGCCATTGCGCCGGCTACGAAATCCACAAACACATCGCCCAATTTAGGCTCATCCAGTTTACGCAAGACAAGATGGGTTTCAGTTTGTACCAATGCAAGCGGACTTTCAGTACAATGCTCAATACCAAGAGGGGAACAAAGTGCGGTCAATTCTGACAATGTTCCCGCTTCAGCAAGCAGTTGAATTTTTATTTTCTTACCAGCCATACGCCGCTTTCCATATGATCTGTGTAAGGGAATTGATCAAACAGCGCCGCTTTTTCAATGCGGTGGGTTTGGCTTAGGGTTTGTAAATTCTCACAGAGGGTATGTGGATTGCAGGAAATATACAAAATACGATCGTAATTCTGCACCAGTTTTACCGTGTCAGGATCAAGTCCTGCTCGTGGTGGATCCACAAAAATCGTATTGCATTGATAGGCTTTTAAATCAATGCCTTTTAAGCGATTAAACTCACGTACGCCGTTCATTGCTTGAGTAAACTCTTCTGCTGACATACGGATAATTTGTAGATTATCTATACCATTTTCCGCAATATTAAATTGTGCGGCAGCAACGGATGGCTTGGCGATTTCGGTAGCAAGGACTTTGCGGAAGTTTTGTGCAAGGGCGATAGAGAAATTGCCGTTGCCACAATACAGCTCCAATAAATCCCCTTGAGAACCTTGAGTGCAATCAACCGCCCATTCCAACATCTTGCAATTTACCGCTGCATTAGGCTGGGTAAAGCTGTTTTCCACTTGGCGATAAACATAATTGCGACCTTTTACTGGTAATACTTCATCAACAAAATCTTGCTCTAAACAGATTTTTTGTTTACTCGCACGACCAATCAACTGCACATCAAAACCAAGTTGTTGTAATTCACCTTTTAGGTTTGCTGCAGCGCTTTGCCATTCTTCTGTGAGTTGCTTGTGGTAAAGCAGGCTGACAATAATCTTATTGCTGAGTGTGCTCAAATAATCAATTTGGAACAGTTTTTTATGTAATACTTCCTGCGGTTTT
>CAUETL010000028.1:0-15402 GCA_959020685.1 Parahaemophilus parainfluenzae
AAGTAGGTCGCTATTTCGAGAAACAAATTAAACTTGGCGATCTTATGCAAACGCTACAAGTATTTGGTAAGTTGCATTCAAATCTTTCGTTCTTCCGTAATTCTTACGATGGTTTTGCCGGATACAAAGCGACATTAGATCGTTTAACAGGTTTTAGTTATGCGATTGATATGGCAAATCGTCAATCCACTTCCTATTTACACGAACATGAAACTGACGTGATCTTTAAGGATTTAAGCATCAGTAATCCATTTGGAAAAACGTTAATTGGTAATTTAAATTTGATACTGCCACAAGGTTCAACCCTATTAATTCAAGGTAATTCAGGCGTGGGTAAAACTACGTTGTTGAGAACTGTGGCAGGGCTTTGGGCTTATTCTGAAGGGGATGTGTATTGTCCTACTCATCAGCTTTTCTTATCTCAAAAGCCTTATTTACCACAAGGTAGTTTGTTAACGGCACTGGCTTATCCGAATGAAGAAAAGGCCTTTAATCGTGATGAGATGATTGAAGTATTAAAACAAGTGTCTTTAGGGCATTTACAAGATCGTTTAGATCAAGAACAAGATTGGACACGAATTCTTTCTCTCGGTGAGCAACAACGTTTGGCTTTTGCTCGTTTGCTATTACACAAACCGAAAGTCGCATTCCTGGACGAAGCCACGGCGAGTATGGATGAAGGCTTAGAAGATACGATGTATCGTCTACTAAAAGAACGCTTACCTCATACAACGGTTATTAGCGTGGGGCATCGTTCAACCTTGCAGGCTTTCCATCAGCAACAATTGATGATTTTAGGTAACGGTAAGTGGCAATTCACTGATCGAAATCAGGTATAAAATACCACTAAAATTGACCGCACTTACCTTGTTAGAAAAAATAGCGAGGTAAGTGTAGAGGAGCAAGGCAAAAAATCCTGTTATCAAGCTCGATTTTTTGGTACATTTAGCACAATTTTTTTCTATGCTCAGAAATGAGTGATTTTTCACCAAACTAATGACGGAATTCTTATGTTATTCAAAAAAATTCGTGGTTTATTTTCAAACGATCTTTCTATCGATCTAGGTACAGCAAATACATTAATTTACGTGAAAGGCCAAGGCATCGTACTTGATGAGCCTTCAGTTGTGGCAATTCGTCAAGACCGTATGGGCGCATACAAAAGTATTGCGGCAGTAGGTAAAGAAGCAAAACAAATGCTTGGTCGTACCCCAAAAAGTATCGTGGCTATTCGTCCGATGAAAGATGGTGTAATTGCTGATTTCTCTGTGACAGAGAAAATGTTGCAATACTTTATCAAACAAGTACATAGCGGCAACTTTATGCGTCCTAGCCCGCGCGTACTCGTTTGTGTTCCTGCTGGTGCAACTCAAGTTGAACGTCGTGCAATTAAAGAATCAGCATTAGGTGCAGGTGCGCGTGAAGTGTATTTAATTGAAGAGCCAATGGCGGCTGCAATCGGTGCAAACTTACCTGTTTCTACAGCTATCGGTTCAATGGTCATTGATATCGGTGGTGGTACTACTGAAGTTGCAGTGATTTCTTTAAACGGTATCGTGTACTCATCTTCTGTACGTATTGGTGGTGACCGTTTTGATGAAGCGATCATCTCTTATGTTCGTCGTACTTTTGGTTCAGTTATCGGTGAGCCAACTGCAGAGCGTATCAAACATGAAATTGGTACAGCGTACATTCAAGAAGGCGATGAAATTTTAGAGATGGAAGTGCACGGTCACAATCTTGCGGAAGGTGCACCACGTTCATTCAAATTAACTTCTCGTGATGTACAAGAAGCTCTTCAGCAGCCATTAAATGGTATCGTTGCAGCGGTGCGTACAGCGCTTGAAGAATGCCAACCAGAACACGCTGCAGATATTTTCGAACGCGGTATGGTGTTAACGGGTGGTGGTGCCTTATTACGCAATATTGATGTATTGTTATCAAAAGAATGTGGCGTACCAGCAATCATCGCAGAAGAACCATTAACTTGTGTAGCTCGTGGTGGCGGTGAAGCAATCGAAATGATTGATATGCACGGCGGCGATATTTTTAGCGACGAAATTTAATCTCTAAAAGTGCGGTCAGAAAAATCGGCGTTTTTAATTCGTCTGATTTTTTGATCGCACTTTTCCTTTCAACCCTAGGACAGTGAATGAAACCCATTTTTGGTAAAGCACCACCATTAGGTATTCGACTCGCATTAGCAGTGATTGCTTCGATGATACTCATTTTAGTTGATGGGCAAACCTCATCAATGACGAAGGCGCGTAGTGTCATGGAGACTGCCGTGGGGGGCTTATATTACCTTGCGAATGGGCCAAGAACGGTTCTAGATGGTGTATCAAGTAATTTGGTAGATACCAATAAACTGCTTATTGAAAATAAAGTATTGCGTGAGCAGTTGCGTGAGAAAAATGCCGATCTTTTATTATTGGATCAACTCAAGGTAGAAAACCAACGTCTTCGTTTACTGCTTAATTCGCCTTTACGCACTGATGAATATAAAAAAATTGCGGAAGTGCTCACAGCAGAAACCGACGTCTATCGTCAGCAAGTGGTGATTAATCAAGGTGAACGTGATGGCGCTTATGTCGGTCAGCCAGTGATTGATGAAAAAGGGATGATCGGACAGATTATATCTGTCGGCGAGAACACCAGCCGAGTCTTGCTTTTAACGGATGTAACCCATTCTATACCAGTGCAAGTTTTACGTAATGATGTACGTGTGATCGCGAGTGGTACAGGACACTCTGATGAACTTACTTTAGATAATGTGCCTCGTTCCGTGGATATTGAAAAAGGCGATTTATTGGTGACTTCCGGTTTAGGCGGTCGCTTTGTAGAAGGCTATCCGGTGGCAGTTGTACAAAGTGTGTCTCGCGATGGTTCTAATTATTTTGCAACAGTGAAAGCAAAACCTTTAGCTGAATTAGATCGTTTACGTTATTTACTTTTACTCTGGCCGAGCAATCTTGATATGTCGAAAGTGAAATCCATGTCACCAGAAGAAGTGCGTCGTTTAGTACAGCAACGTTTAGAAAGCCAAGCCCATGAAGCGACACATTCTGTGAGTAAAACCAAAATTACGGATGACCAAGCGGATAGCACTCAACCGCATACAGGAAAAGAAATCGTGGATCCTGAAATTCCAACCACAATGCCTCAACAAGAGGAACCGGTTTCTCCAGATCAACAAGAACATAGGGATGAAGACTAATGCAAGGGCGTTTTATTTTTCAATGGGCGACCATTTTATGCTTCTTTGTTGTAGCATTAGTGATGGAGTTAGCACCATGGCCAGCAGGTTTCCAAGCTTTTAAACCTTCTTGGTTGATTTTAGTCTTGCTTTACTGGACCCTTGCTTTACCTGATAGAGTAAGCATTGGTTGGGCGTTTTTACTCGGGGTTTTATGGGATATTGTGCTTGGCTCTATTCTAGGCGTGCATGCATTAGTGCTTTCTGTCGCCTTCTATTTTGTTTCCAAATATTACTTAATGTTGCGCAATCTTTCCCTTTGGTTTCAAAGTTTATTGGTTCTTCTTTTCGTTTTTGCCATTCGTGTGGCTATTTTCTTGGTTGAATTCTCTTTACATGGGGCATTTTTTAACTGGCAGGAAATCTTTGGCGCCATCGCATCAGGCGTGTTATGGCCGTGGGTATTCTTATTGATGCGCACAGCACGCCGAAGAGTCGGATTGCATTAATCATAAAAAAAGCTGATGAAGATATTCATCAGCTTTTCTTTTTAGTTTTTACGACGATAGTTTGTTTTTCTTGTCATAGTATTTCTCGTTTGAGGCGTAGGATTGCGTTTTAAACGATAAGGTTTTGGAATATCAGTAATCAATGAATTCGGGTCATATTGGCTGACGGGAATAGAATGCCCAATGTATTCTTCAATTGCCGGTAAATTCATCGCATATTCTTCACAAGCAAAGCTGATAGATACACCACTTTCACCTGCTCGACCAGTACGGCCAATGCGGTGAACGTAATCTTCTCGATCATCAGGTAAATCAAAGTTAAAGACGTGTGTCACATCTGGAATATGTAGCCCACGCGCGGCAACATCGGTTGCGACGAGAATATCGAGTTCACCATCGGTAAATTGTTTGAGCAATGAAAGACGTTTTTTCTGTGCAACATCACCTGTGAGCAATCCCACACGATGCCCATCTGCGGCTAAATAACCCCAAATTTCTTCACATTTATGTTTAGTATTCGCAAAAACAATACAACGCTCCGGCCATTCTTCTTCCATTAACGTGAGCAAGAGAGGAATTTTGTCTTCATTTGACGGATAGAACAGTTCCTCTTTAATTCGATGCCCCGTTTTTTGTTCTGGTTCAATTTCAATGTATTCTGGGGAATTCATATCTTCAAAGGCAAGTTCTCGTACTTTGTAAGAGAGCGTTGCAGAAAAGAGCATGGTGAGTCGTTCTTGCGGAGAAGGACATTTACGTAATAAATAACGAATATCACGAATGAAACCTAAATCAAACATACGATCCGCTTCGTCCAATACTACGACTTGGATATCATCTAAACGGATAATCCCTTGTTTCACGTAGTCAATTACACGACCAGTGGTACCAATTAAAATATCCACACCAACTTCAATCGCTTTGAGCTGTTTATCATAGCCATCCCCACCATAAGCCAGTGCGGTTCGTAATCCACTTGTTTGTGCTAATAATTCTGCATCATGATTAATTTGTACAGCCAGTTCACGGGTTGGAGCAAGAATTAATGCTCGAGGTTGATTGGTAGCAAAATCAGGTTGATGCGTTAATAAATGATGAAATGTTGCCGTTAAAAATGCCATTGTTTTACCAGTACCGGTTTGCGCTTGGCCAGCAACATCTTTTCCTTGTAAGGTAATAGGTAACGATAATGCTTGAATAGGGGTGCAATATTCAAATCCCTTGTCTTGTAGGGCTTTTTGTACGATAGGATGTAATGGAAGATCAGCAAACCGCTGCTGACTTAAATAATTTTCTTGCATAATAAATAACAGGTTCTCAGAAATAAATGGGGCTAAGGATACCATGAAGTCGGAAAAATATCCTTAAAAATGACACGCTTATTAATAGGATTAAGTTTGTGATTGAGAAGATTGGGTTCGTTCCCATTTTCTTGCAATATAGCTACAAGTTGGGTGCAAAGTGAGCTTTTTAGCTTGGATAAAATGAATTAAGGCTTGATAGAGTTTGTCTGCCATACCTTGTCCACGAAGAGAATCATCAACAAACGTGTGATTAGCATTAATGGTATCGGGTGTTTCATAAAAATAGGTAAGTTTCGCGATTTTCTTGCCTTGCTCATCGAGTAAGAAAAACTCACCCTGTTTACCATTGTCGTGATGCTGAAGAGTCATTTGATACTCCATTCATCACTGATATTGGGATCCATGGCAAAATCAGCAGTATCACTTGGAATAGCTTTTTCTTCTGCAGCCCATTCTCCTAAATCAATGAGTTGGCAGCGTTTGCTGCAAAAAGGGCGAAATTGGCTTTCCTGCGTCCAAGGCACAGGCTTTTGGCATATCGGGCAAGGGACTTCAAAAATTTCATCAGACATCTTTTTTTCTCGATTCACTTAAATAAAATTGGTGCAATTCTAGCACTTTTTGTTTTAAGTACGGTAAGTTTTCTGGCAATTTTGCATCATTTGAAATGATATCATCCGCCCATTTTAATCTTTCTTCTCGGCTGACTTGTGCATTCATAATAGCTTGAATTTGCTGAATATTATTATGATCTCTCGATGACGCTCTAGCCAGCTGAGTCTCAGGTTTAACATCGATAACAAGCACGCGATCGCAAAGTGTGGTGAGCTTGTTTTCAATAAGCAGTGGAACGACAAACAAGGTATAAGGAGCGATCTGAGCATTTAACTGCGCTAACATTCTTTCGCGAATAGCAGGATGTAATAAATGATTGAGCCAGTTTTTTTCATTTTCGTCTGCAAATACTTTTTTTCGTAGCTCTGCTCGATTTAATTCGCCCTCTTCAGTCAGAATCGATTCTCCAAAGTGCTCAGCAATTTGAGCAAGCAGCGGTGAGCCTTTTTCAACCACTTCTCTTGCCGCAATATCGGCATCAACAATGGGTACACCAAGTTCAACAAAGAGATTTGCAATCGTGCTTTTTCCACTACCGATGCCGCCAGTGAGTCCTACAATATAAGTCATGATATTCCTTGCTACTTGATTTAAGAGGAGGATGTTTTACATCCCCTCCTGAAACATAATATTTTTCAATGTTGCCAATATATTACATTTATAGGTTGATTGCACTGGTGATGATTAACGATAAGCAAAGAAAGGGCGCGAAAGGTAAAACATGTTTACGAGAAATCCAATAACCTATGATGCCTAATAGACAGGCAATGAATAAGAAAAGTGGTAAGTGTGCGATGGTGAGATAAGCGCCGATTCCTAAAGCGAGCCAATAATCGCCACGGCCTAACGCTTCCTTCTTATAAAACCATTTAGACAAATGATAGATGATATAAAAAACACTGAAAAAACTAACCGCACTTTCTAAACTTTGAGAAATCGTCAGAATTGAAAATTTTTGATGTGCACCGAATAACCCCAGGAAAAATAAAAACAGGCAAGGTGTAGGTGAAATCAGTTGATAATGCCAGTCTAGCCAACTAATAACAAAGAGTAGACTAAGCGTAATCGCGAACCATAAAGTAAATAATTCATCCTGAAGAAAATAATAGAGTGCAGCAAAACAGAGTCCAAGCCCTAAAAAATAAAGGAAAATATGACCGCACTTTTGAGATTGAATCGCTGCTTTTTCGCTATGGAAAATGGGTCTGTTTTCAGGATACAGTTCGATATAGTTCTGATAAATTTCTTGTTGTAGATTGGGGATAAAACGAACGATATAAAGCCAAGCAAAGATGCCCGCTAAACCACCCAATAAGAAAAAGGCGAATGTCATCATTGGATTACCGAACCCATATTAAAAATCGGCAGATACATGCCCATCATTATGATACCAATTAAACTACCAATAATGAGCATCATTAATGGCTCTAAAAGTTGGGAAAGTAAATCAATTTGATGATTAAGCTTTTCTTGATAGTTGTCAGCAATATGGCGCAACATCAACGCAAGTTTTCCACTTTTCTCTCCAATTTGTAGCATTTGCTGCGCTTCCATTGGGAAAAGATGGCTACTGACGCTTTCTGAAAATGGATAACCTTGAGAAACCCACTGTAAAATTGACCGCACTTCTTGTTGTAGCAGAATATCGCCTTTTAAGGTACGTTGTGTTTGCCAGGTTTGTTGTTTGGGTAGGAAGCTATTTAACGCTGGCGTTAATGCCACTCCGGATTGAAGCATTAATTGCAGGTTATGACTAAAACTGATTAAACGAGAAAGGCAAATGATATTGCCCCAAATCGGCATGCGACTAATCAGCACATTCTTTTTTTGATTCAGCCAAAGAGAATGTTTTAATGCCATCTTCAGAATAAAAAGAGCGAAAATACAGACAATCATCAATGAAATAAAATGATGTTGTAGGAATTGAGATATGGCTAATAATACAGCGGTTAATGTAGGTAACTCAGCTGAGTTTTCGCCATACATTTCAGCAAATTGCGGTACAACGAAGAGTAATAAAATTAACGTAAGTGAAAGCGAAATACCTAATACCATGGCAGGATAAAGCATAATTTTTTGTAATTTGCGTTGAAGCGTTAATGATTGCGTTCGACGTTCAGCAATTTTAGTGCATACCTCTGCCAGTTTTCCTGTCATTTCTCCCACCTGAATGAGCTGAATTTCTTGAAAATTTAAATACTTTCCTTGTATTTCTAAGCTTTGTGAAAACGGAAGACCACTTTCAATTAACTCAATTAAGGCACCAAGCCACTGATGCAATCCCAATTGCGTGCAGTTGTCTTGCAAAATATGTAGTGCATTTTTTAATGGAATGGCAGAACTGAGTAATGTAGCCAGTTGATTCAATAAAGCACTGATTTCTGCATTTTTAGGTTTCTGATTTAGTTGCCAATCTTGTTGCAAACGAATTTGACTAAAACCTTTTGCGATTAATTGAAATTGTGCAGCTTGTTTAGATTGTGCAACCAGACTGCCTTTTTGCCACTGTTGCCGCTGATCATAGGCTTGGAAATAAAAGAGTTTTTGCTTTGCCATAGATACTCCTATTTTTTGCCTAACACGCGTTGAATCTCATCGAGATCGGTGACGTGATCTTTTACTTTTTCTAACGCGCTTTGATAAAGTGAATCGAAATCAGTTTGGTAGCGATTGTTTTCGCATTGTAAAAATTGATACACACCAATACGACCTCGATATCCCTGATGGCAATCGCAAGACTCACTAAAATGTTGACCGCACTTTAAGCAACGTTTGCGTACCAATCGTTGTGCGATAACTAATAAGAGACTGTTTTCAATTTCGTGAGATTGAATGCCTAATTGTTGCAAGCGTGAAATGGCTGAGATGGCATCGTTGGTATGTAAGGTAGAAAGTACTAGATGACCTGTTTGAGCCGCTCTTAATGCCATCAATGCACTTTCTTCGTCTCGAATTTCACCAAGCATAATAATGTCGGGATCTTGTCGTAAAAATGTACGAAGTAATCGGCTAAAATCTAAACCGATTTGCGGATTCACTTGAGTTTGAATGATGCCCTCTAATTCAATTTCAACGGGATCTTCTGCCGTCATAATATGTTTATCTGGCGTATTGAGCCATTGAAGTGCGGTATAAAGCGAGATACTTTTTCCACTTCCCGTTGGGCCTGTCACCAGGATTAAACCTTGCGGTTGGCTGAGCGCGTGTTGAAATTGACTTTGTTGATTTTGTGTCATGCCCAATTCAGCGAAACTTAGTTGAACAGGTTTATTTTGTTGTAATCGTAATACCGCTTTTTCTCCCCAATGCGTGGGCAAGGTAGAAAGTCGGAAATCTAAAATATCGGAGAACGTCGTTTTGAATTGAAAGCGGCCATCTTGTGGTAATCGAGTTTCACTGATATCCAGTTTGGCTAAGAGTTTTAGGCGAGAAATTACCCGATTGGCGAGCGATTTACTGATTACCGGTTGTGGTTGGAGTACACCATCAATACGTAAACGAATTAAGAGCCCATTTGGCTGAATTTCTAAATGAATATCGGAGGCATTTTTTTGCAGGGCTGTTTCAAAAATACTGTTTAATAATTGAATAACGGGTTCATCTTCATTAGATAAATTAGCCGTGCTTTCGTCTTCTGAATGATGATAAAACGTCGTTTGTTCTTCTATTTGATTGGCTTTAGGTGCAAGGGATTGTAAAAGTTGTTTGAGTTGAGTCGTTTCAAATAAAATCGGTTCAACCAATTTTCCACTTAAAAAAGCAAAGGTTTCACAAGCTGCAAGATTATTCAGCGAATCCACCGCAAGCCATAAATGGTGTTCGTCTTCTTTAAGAGGGAGCGCAAAGTAACGCAACAGCAAAGCTTGTTGCTGTTGGTTTTGTTGCCAATATTGTGGCGAGATATGATAAACCTCGCCATTTTTTGCGATTGCTTGATAAGCCATGTTTCGCTATTTAGCTGAAGAGCAGAAACCCGCAGGGAATAAATCTGCATTGCTTGGGCAAGCGGTTGTCCAGGTGACACCTGATGAGGTTGAACCTGTCGCCGTTAAAGAATAACTGATCCCATCTAATGCACCATTTCCTGTCACCGTAATCACACCCGATTTCGTGGTGATGGATTTGACATAGCCTTTTGCAGTAGTGATGTCTGCTGCAATGCCATTTGAACCACCTGAACAGTTTGTCGGGGCATTGGTGCTATAGACACATAACTCCACATCAGATTTATAAGGTGCAGATGCTTGCAACAATTCGGAGATAGCCGCTTTTTTGGTATAATTTTGATAAGACGGAATGGCGATCGTCGCGAGAATAGCAATAATCGCAATCACGATCATCAATTCAATTAACGTAAAACCTTTATGCAAAGGTTTAGAAAAAGTCAGTTTCATTAAATTAAATTTCCTTTTGGTTGAATAAGGTTGAATAAAAAAATGCCAGGATTGGCTGCAATATTGTGTAAAAGGGAAAAATGAAAGTGAAACTGACCGCACTTCTTTTGCGATCTCGATCGCAAAAATAAAATTTAATCGCAGAAAAACAGATGAATAAGATAAAAAATGGCTGGTTGAGCCAGACAAGAAAAGTGATTTCACCACATTTTGATGAACGTCCTGATGTAGAGGATATTTCATTACTCGTCATTCATTACATCAGTTTGCCGCCAGAACAATTTGGTGGGGGATATGTTGATGACTTTTTCCAAGGAAAACTCGATCCAACCATCCATCCTTATTTTGAAGAAATTTATCAATTTCGCGTGTCTGCCCATTGTTTAATTGAACGGGATGGCAAGGTGACACAGTATGTTAGTTTCAATGATAGAGCATGGCATGCGGGGCTTTCTTGCTTTGAAGGACGCGATAAATGCAATGATTTTGCGATTGGGATTGAGCTAGAGGGCAGTAATGAACAACCTTTTACAGCGGAGCAATACCAAGTGCTTGCTGCATTAACACGAGATATTATGCAAGCTTACCCGAAAATAACGCTTGCTCGTATCGTTGGTCATTGCGATATTTCGCCTGATCGTAAGATCGATCCTGGTCAATATTTTGAATGGGAACGCTATTTAGCGTTAGTCAAAAAAGGCTTGGATGAAAAATAACCACTAAAATTTTTACTTGAATGTGAATAAGATGGTGTCTGTGAATAAGCGTTATCTTCATGAAATTAAAGATAAATTTTTTACTCTAAAATTGAAGATAAAATACTGAAAAGAGTTATGCAACACATGCGATTTGCTCAATCACAATTTTATCCACAGAAATATTGAATAACTCACCGCTGTTATTTCTTCACCAAGCAAGGAATGTTTAAACTAAAAAATGGCTGAATTTTTGACCGCACTTTGATGAGAAAAAGTGCGGTCATTTTTTTCGAGAAATTTTTGATTAAATGTTATGCAGAAATGAAAAAAGTGAAGAGTGAAAAGCCGTTTTTGAACTTCATACACAGGTAAATTTAGACTATTCAAGCGTTACCCACAGAGTTATCCACAATAGGGTAAATATGCCCATTCGGTTGATAAAAAAGCGAATTTATGAAACAATCTGCAAATTATTTTTGTACAAAATTTAAGGTGAACGATAGTGATCGATTTTGATGGCTACCGTCCAAATGTAGGCATTGTCATTTGTAATCGCAAAGGGCAGGTGCTTTGGGCTAAACGATACGGGCAGAATTCATGGCAATTCCCGCAAGGTGGAATTAACGATAATGAAAGTGCCGAACAAGCCATGTATCGTGAATTATATGAAGAGGTTGGTTTGCAACCCAAAGATGTGAAGGTGCTTTACGCGTCTAAACATTGGTTGCGTTATAAGCTGCCGAAAAGATTGCTGCGTTATGACAGCAAACCCGTGTGTATTGGGCAAAAACAACGTTGGTTTTTGTTGCAATTAGTGGGGGATGAAAAAAATATTAATATGAACACAACAAAATCACCAGAATTTGATGGTTGGCGTTGGGTAAGTTTTTGGTATCCCGTACGTCAGGTTGTGTCCTTTAAGAAAGATGTTTATCGCAAAGCGATGAAAGAGTTTGCCCAAGTGATGTTTGGAAACGAAAAAACATTGCTTGAAAATTCGCAAGAGCATGAGACAAATAAACCTTATCATGCGCCGCGTAAAAATGGTTCTTCTAAATATCAAAAACGTTCGTTTTATAAATCAAGGGGGCAATAATGCTCACTTTTATTCTACTTTGTTTACTTGTCGGGTCTGTTGTTGGTTTTCTTGCCGGATTATTTGGCATTGGTGGTGGGTTAATTATCGTCCCAACCTTGGTTTATTTATTGCCGATGGTAGGCGTACCTGACCCCTTGCTGATGTCCACCGCATTAGGGACTTCATTTGCAACCATTGTGATTACTGGATTTTCTTCTGCACAGCGTCACCATAAACTAGGTAATATAGTCTGGAGTGCCGTGAAAGTATTGGCACCTATGGTGATGATCTCGGTCTTTATCTCTGGTTTATTTATTGGCAAACTTGATCGTGATGTATCAGCCAAAATCTTTGCCTGTTTAGTCGTATATTTAGCGGCAAAAATGGTGATTTCTATTAAGAAAAACACAGGGAAAACCAAACCTTTAACAACACAAGCATCTGTTATTGGTGGTATTTTAATTGGGATGGCATCAAGTGCTGCTGGAGTTGGCGGTGGTGGTTTTATCGTGCCATTTTTAAATTCCCGCGGGATTGATATGAAAAAATCCATCGGTTCTTCTGCATTCTGTGGCGCGCTTCTTGGTTTATCAGGCATGCTGAGCTTTATGGTGAGCGGTTGGGGGAATCCTTCCATGCCGGATTATTCCCTAGGTTATATTTATTTACCCGCAGTGCTCGGTATTACGGCCACCTCATTTTTCACTTCTAAATTAGGGGCAACAGCGACCTCCAAACTCCCTGTCCCAACCTTGAAAAAAGGCTTTGCCTTGTTATTAGTTGCGATCGCAGTTGATATGTTTATGAAATAAGGAATGTTATGAATTCAGAATTTTTGATGCTTCCACATTTTGATCCGACTATTTTCACTTTCGGTGATAGCAATATTGGGCTGCGTTGGTATGGTTTAATGTATTTATTAGGCTTTATCTTTGCTCGTTGGCTAGCGGTTCGTCGTGCCAATCAACCAAATAGTGGTTGGACCGTCGAGCAAGTAGATACGTTACTTTTTAATGGCTTTATGGGCGTGTTCTTAGGTGGTCGCATTGGTGATGTTTTCTTCTATAATTTTGATCATTTTGTGCAAGACCCGCTGTATTTATTTCGTGTTTGGGAAGGGGGGATGTCATTCCATGGTGGATTAATTGGGGTGATTATCTCAATGATTTGGACCTCTTATTCTCAAAAAAGAAGTTTTTGGCAGACGGCAGATTTTGTAGCCCCCTTGATTCCATTTGGTTTAGGGATGGGACGAATTGGTAACTTCATCAATTTAGAACTTTGGGGACGAGAAACGGATGTGCCTTGGGCCATGATTTTCCCAAATGATCCATTGTTGTTGCCTCGCCATCCTTCACAGCTTTATGAGGCGTTCTTAGAAGGTTTCGTGCTGTTTATTATTCTGAATGTCTTTATTAAAAAGCCTCGTCCTGTAGGTTCGGTAGCTGGATTATTCCTGATTTGTTACGGGATTTTCCGTTTTATCGTTGAATATGTCCGTGAGCCGGAAGTGGAATCTTTCTTAGGCATCATGACACGCGGCCAAGCTCTTTGCTTACCGATGATTATTGGTGGTGGATTAATTATGGCATGGGCATACAATCGCGCAAAAAGTGCGGTTCATCAGTAAGGAGTTTTTTATGAAACAATATTTAGATCTTTGCCGACGTATTGTAAATGAGGGTGAGTGGATTGCTAATGAGCGTACTGGTAAGCGTTGTCTTACTGTGATTAATGCGGATTTAGAATATGATGTTGCTAATAATCAATTCCCCTTAATTACCACGCGAAAAAGCTATTGGAAAGCGGCAATTGCGGAGTTTTTAGGTTATATCCGTGGTTATGATAATGCGGCAGATTTCCGTAAACTTGGCACCAAAACATGGGATGCCAATGCCAATGAAAATGCCGCTTGGCTTGCCAATCCACATCGTAAAGGCACCGATGATATGGGCCGTGTTTATGGTGTGCAAGGTAGAGCATGGCGCAAACCGAATGGCGAAACCATCGACCAACTTCGTAAAATTGTGAACAATTTAAGTCGAGGTATTGATGATCGTGGTGAAATCCTGACTTTCTTTAATCCAGGCGAATTTGATTTGGGTTGTTTGCGTCCTTGTATGCACACTCACACATTTTCCTTAGTGGGCGATACACTGCACTTAACGAGCTATCAGCGTTCTTGTGATGTACCACTTGGCTTAAACTTCAATCAAATTCAAGTCTTTACTTTCCTTGCATTAATGGCGCAAATTACTGGTAATAAACTGGGCAAGGCATATCATAAAATTGTGAATGCACATATTTATGAAGACCAACTTGAGTTAATGCGTGATGTGCAATTAAAACGTGAACCATTCCCGTCACCACAATTAGAAATTAATCCTGATATTAAAACCCTTGAAGATCTTGAGACTTGGGTAACGATGGATGATTTCAAGGTGGTGGGTTATCAATCTCACGAACCAATCAAATATCCTTTCTCTGTTTAGGCATTCAAAGTGCGGTCAGATTTAGACGAGAAATTTATGCAATACGCTCTGATGCTTGCCGATCGTGCAGAAGCACTCGGCGAGATTCCTGTCGGGGCTGTGTTGGTGGACGATGAAGGAAATATTCTCGGTGAAGGCTGGAATTTATCTATCATTGAAAATGATCCGACCGCTCACGCTGAAATTGTCGCATTGCGTAATGCAGCACAACATATTCAAAATTATCGTCTGCTCAATACCACACTTTATGTCACCCTTGAGCCTTGTACTATGTGTGCGGGTGCGATTTTACATAGCCGAATTAAACGTTTAGTCTTCGGTGCATCAGATTATAAAACCGGGGCTGTAGGTTCTCGCTTTCATTTCTTTGATGATTATAAAATGAATCACACATTAGAAATTACCTCTGGCGTGTTGGCAGAAAAGTGCGGTCAGAAATTGAGTGATTTTTTTAAAAAAAGACGAGAGCAGAAAAAAGAAGAAAAGCGGGAAAAGAATCTCCCGCTTGATGTTGAGTCGCAATCTTAAACTTGCCAATCAATTTCACTTAAACCATTTTGTTTTAAATATTCGTTAGTTTTAGAAAAAGGATGACATCCTAGAAAACCACGATGAGCAGAAAGTGGAGAAGGATGCGGGGCAGTTAAAACATAATGACGATTGCGATCAATAAATTGCCCTTTTTTCTGTGCATGACTTCCCCAAAGTAAAAATACTACTTTTTCACGATGTTCATTAAGTGCTGCAATCACTTGGTCTGTAAAAACTTCCCAACCAAATTTAGCGTGTGAATGTGCCATGCCACGTTCTACGGTCAGCACGGTATTCAGTAGCAGCACGCCTTGCTCCGCCCATTTCACTAAGTAGCCATGATTTGGCATGTGAAAACCTGGAATGTCGTTAACCAATTCTTTGTACATATTCAGTAGAGAAGGGGGAATTGCCACTTCAGGTTTCACCGAAAAAGCTAAACCGTGTGCTTGATTTGGACCATGGTAGGGATCCTGCCCTAAAATGACGACTTTTACTTTATCAAATGCCGTATACTTAAAGGCATTAAACACTTCGTCTTGCGGTGGGTAAATGGTTTTCCCCACGAGTCTCTCTTGATGAACT
>CAUETL010000029.1:0-15398 GCA_959020685.1 Parahaemophilus parainfluenzae
CCCCTACTCAAGGTATTCAAACAACTAATTTAGTAATAAATGCAGAGCATATTGAAAACCAATCTGGTGGTATTTATGCAGGAAAATCAGCAAATATTACAGTTAATCAATCTCTTGATAACCAACAAGGTGAGATTTTATCGGCTGGTCGAGTTGATATTGTAAATCCAGATTTAACCTTGGTTGTAAATAATGCACTAGGAAAAATTGAATCGGTGATTGGCACAACATTACAAGCCAAAACATTAGCGGATGAAGGTTCGATTAGAACAAAAGGTGATTTGGGTATTGAGTTAAATGATAGCTTTACGCTTAATAAAGCCTTTGGTGTAGGTAATAATCTTACTTTTAAAACAAAAGGTGATTTTGTTAATAATTCTAACCTTGTGGTAGGTAATTCAGCATCAGTTGAAGGCGCGACTATTCAAAATAATGCTAATGCAGAAATTTCCTCGATAAACACTCGCATTCAAGCCAATAAACTGGATAACTTTGGTTTAATAGATGGTGACACCACAGTGATTAAAGCCAATGATGTCAATAATATCGGTACTGCACGTATTTATGGTAGTCATCTTGCCATTCAAGCAAATAATTTAAATAATCTTGAGAACTCTGACGGAACAGCAGCGACTATCGCTGCTCGCGAGAGACTTGATTTAGGTGTTGGTAATCTAGTAAACCGTAATCATTCACTTATTATGAGTTTAGGTGATATCTATATTGGTGGGAAGTTGAATGAAAATAATCAAGCAACTGGTTATGCAAATAGCATTGATAACGGTAGTGCAACCATTGAAGCTTTAGGAAGTGGTTGGATTAAAACAAATCGTCTGCTAAACCACGATTTACATTTAAGGTTAGGACATAAATATACTAAAAATCATTTTGTTACTTATTCCCCATTTGATAGTAGTGCGACTTATTATAGTAATGAAGGAGAAAAAGGTGAGGGTTATTTAGATCATGTTAATAATAGTCGTCATAATAGCAATCAATATTTTCGTTTCAATGATGGACGTAAAGCTGTGGCAGCTCGAAATTGGCTGAAACAAGATTACATTCGAACCACAGATACTAATACCATTGAACACCAAGATCCCAGTAAATTGCTTATCGGGCAATCTTTACATTTGGAAGGGGGGGAGTATACGAATAAACACTCTCGAATTGTGATTGGTGACACCTTATATTTAGCGGATAAGGCGATTAAGGAACCCGTCAGTACAGTAAGTCAAGGATTACTAAAACTGAGTAATATTGATGTTGATGGTGAAATTCATCGTCGAGATATCGGTTTGAAAAAAGATATTAAAAAAGAACATCGTCATCATGGTTCGAGAGGTAAAAAAGTTTGGGCTGTGTATGGAGGAGATGAACAAAAAATTGACCGCCTCTTACCTGTCGAACCGTTCAAATTTGGGCTGGAACTTTTAAAAATAGGTGAGCCGGTGGAGTCTACTGGCATAATTGTTGGGGATAAATCAGATTTCCAAGGCATTTCATTAGCGGAGAAAACACCTTTAAATACAGATTTAAATGTTCACCGCGTTAATCTAGAAGCAATCACGTCTGGAGTGATGAAAAATAAAGATAACCTTGATATCAAAACGCATTTACCAGATATTTCATTGCCACAGGCAAGCCTTTATAAAATCAACCCTGAGGTATCAGGACAGTTTTTGGTTGAAACAGATCCGCGTTTTACACAGAAATCTAAATGGCTCAGTTCTGATTATATGTTCAAACAGTTGCGCAATGATCCACAAAATATGCTTAAACGTTTGGGCGATGGTTTTTATGAACAACGTTTAGTAAACGAACAAATTAATCAGCTCACTGGTAGACGTTTTCTAGAAAATTACTCTTCCGATTATGACCAATATAAAGCCTTGATGGATAACGGGGCATACTACGCCCAAAAAATGAATTTAGTACCAGGCGTTGCTTTGACATCTTCTCAGATGAAAGAGTTAACTTCTGATATGGTTTGGATGGTAAAACGTGAAGTGACTTTAAAAGATGGTTCTAAGAAAGAAGTATTAGTGCCACAGGTTTACGTTGTTGGACGTAATACCGATATTGATAGTCGAGGTGCAGTGATTTCTGCCAATGATGTCATTATGAATATCAAAGGTGATGTACAAAATAGTGGCGTAATTTCTGGACGTAATCTAACAGGCTTAGCCGCAAATAATATTGAGAACTTAGGTGGTCGCTTACAGGGTCGAGAACTTTATTTGGTAGCTAAAAATATGCTCAATAATCTTGGTGGAGAGTTAAATGCAACAGATCATTTAGTTGCACAAGGAAAGCATATCAACATTGAAAGTACCACGACTGAAACAGAAAACACACCTGATTTTTACCAAAAATCACTAACACAACAAGCATCTGTAAAGGTTGGCAATGATAACAAAAAAGGCAGTGCTAGCTTTATTGCGACTGAAAATATTACTGTAAAAGGTGCAAATGTAGATGTGAATGGAAATGTGGTTTTCTCTGCAGGTAAAGCATTGAATTTTGGTACGGTAGAAACTGAAAATAAAGAGCATTACGTACCAAATGCAGATAATTACTATAAGCTTGATCAAAAACAAGAAGTTGGCAGTCAGTTAAATGTTACAGGAAATCTTGATGCTGTAGGTAAAAGTGCGGTTGAAATGCGAGGTGTTTCTGTAACCAGTAATGGCACTATGAATGTGATGTCTGAGGGGAATATTAATATCCAAGAAGCCCGTTATAAAGAGCAGCTTTCTAGTGGTTCAAAAAGTAAATCTAGAGGTTTAACAAGCTCAACGACAGAAGTTTATCGACATAAACACGATTATGACGTTGCGGAAGCCTCAAATTTAGATGCAGATAAGATTTATCTTCATTCAAGCAAAGGTAATGTCACTATTCAGGGCTCAAATGTAGCAGCTGGTAATGGTTTGACGGTGAAGGCTAAAAACATTGATATTCGCGAAGCTGAGAACCGAGTCTACTCTGATGATTATTACAGCAAGAAAAAATCAGGCATATTGGGAGGTGGTATTGGAGTAACCTTTGGTTCTCAAAAACAAACCACAGAAAGTGATCAGACTAAGCTTTATGCGAAAGGTAGCCAAGTAGGTAGCTTGAACGGTAATACTACGATGATTGCGGAAAACACTTATACTCAAACTGCGAGTAAGGTGAGTGCAATCAAAGACGGCGATGTGAATATTCTGGCGAAAAAAGTCGATATTAAAGCTGCAGATGACAAATATGAAACCAATACCAAACAAAAATTTGAGCAAAAAGGTTTAACTATTGCTATTAGCTCTCCTGTTATTTCTGCTATTCAAGCAGTACAAGGGGCTATCGAATCCACTAAACAAGTTGGCGATAGTAAACATGACCGAGTGAATACTATGTCGGCAGCTAATGCTGGCTTTGAGGCTTATCGTGCCTACCAATCTGGAAAAAAAGCTGTAACCGATGTCAAAGATTTTATGAATGGTGAAGGGGATGTCGACTCCTTGATCGGTGTACAAATCACTTATGGTCAACAGAAGAGCGAATCTCACTCTCATACTGAAGGAAAAACAGCCTATAAATCCCAAGTTAATGCTGGCGGCAAAGTAAATATTATGGCGACAGGTGCAGGAAAGGATTCCAATATTAATATTGAAGGCTCAGATATCTCAGGCAAACAAGGCACAACATTGATTGCAGATAACCAAGTCAATATCAAAGCCACAGAACAAAACCACCAAGAACGTAGTACCAATAAATCAAGTGGTTTTAATGCAGGGGTAGCCATTAAAGTGAGTAATGGTGAGGCTGCCGGGGTTACTGTAGGGGGTAATTACGGGAAAGGCTACGGCAATGGTGATGAAACTACTTATGTTGCTAGCCATGTAGGTGATAGCCAAAGTAAAACTGTGGTTAAAGCAGGCGGAGATGTAACCCTTGCGGGCAGTCAAGTTAAAGGTAAAGGTGTCGAATTAGATGCAGAAAATCTGAAAATTGAAAGCTTGCAAGATAAATCTAGCTATCGCGGTAAGCAAATGAATGCAAGTGCTAGTGTGACAGTAGGCTACGGTTTTGCTGCGGGTGGTAGTTTCAATAAGTCGAAAGTTAATACAGACTATGCGAGTGTAAATGAACAGGCAGGAATTTTTGCAGGTAATGATGGCTATGATATCAATGTAAAAAATAAAGTTTCTTCTATTGGTGGCGCTATCATTTCAAGTGCACCAAAAGAGAAAAATCAAATGACAGCACAAGATTTCGAATATTCGAATATTCAAAATTATTCTAATGCGAAATCATCTGCGATGGGATTGATGGGAGGTTTCTCTGTAGATCGTGATCAAACTTCTGATGAGGATAAAGCTTTAAATAAAACTTATCGTGGTGAGGATAGAAAGGGCGAAACCTTTGAACAGGCGAATCCAAATAAAGCAAATCAATTGCCAGTAAAATTTGGTTTAGGCACAAATGATGTTCATAGTACAGATTTATACGCTGCAGCAAAAATTGGTCTAGCTAATTTAGCGAGCTATAGCAGTCAAAGTGAAAATAATCAGAGTATAACTAATGCTGTGATTAGTGATGGTAACTTTAATATTGCGAGTATACAGGGCAAACAGAATATTGAGACTATCAAGAAATCAACAGAGCAAGACGCAAATAAACTTGAAAAAGCAGATCATGCGAAAATGCAAAAAGAAGTTGAACAGGATGTTGCAACAATTCAGAGTTTTACGAAGAATGTTGGTGGTGCTACGGATGAAGCTTATCGAACAATGTTTATCGCAGAACATCGGATGTTTACTCATAAAGTGGATGAAAAAGGGAATCCTATAAAGGATCCAGAAATCCTGAAGAAAATAAATGAAGAAGCGGATGCTAAGGGAGTAAGTCGAAAAGACTATCTTCAAGAACAATTGGATAAAGGACGTAATATTTATCAATTGCATGAGTTATCAGATCAAGAGCGTAATCAATTACAAAAAGTTACTTATACTGATCCAAAAACAGGGAAAACAGAGAGTAAATATGTCGTTGCATTTAATGGCATCTTTAATGATCGTAATTCCGCCGCAAAATTTGCAGTACAAAACTATATTGCGGGCAGGGATGATAAGACAGGCAATATAAATCAAAAGGTATATAAAGATGTTTATTTTGTTCACCATCCTAAAGCGAAAAATGGTTTGTCAGAGCTCTTAGTTGCCGGTTATGAAAAAATGTTCGAAGGTTCTTTTGGGAATGTATTAGGGATGGATAATTCAAGTTTACAAGCGATGAATATGATGAAGCAGTATGGTAAAGATGATTTATACCTAGGTTCCCATAGTCGTGGCACATTAACATTAAGTAATGCATTAAAAGCGCTAAATACAGAAGATAACCAAGCTAAAAAGCTACTTTCAGGTACGACAATTAAAATGGTGGGTCCTGCAGCTGATGTTACAAGAGCGGATGGCTATTTAAGTCAATTGCAAACGGGTAAAGAAAGAACCACTTCAGATGGTTCAATTCGGATTGAGAATCATGCGAGTGACCCAGTAGGTAGTATGCCGATTTTATTGGGAGGAAACCCTGCAACGACATCTGAAAATAATCTGAATAAAAGCTGGTTACAGCGAACAGCAGATATGTTTAGTGATGAACGTTTATCCGTACATAATTGTCACGGGTTAGGACAACAACAATGCGTTATTGATGGATATAGAACTAAAGGAGATCTCAAAATGGGTAATGAAAGAACTATTTTTGAATTAAATAAAGCGAAGGAGAAATAAAATGAAAATAAGATTTTTATTCTTAATACCCTCAATCTTATTGCTTACAAGCTGTAGTGGATGGTTTCAACCTCTACCGCCATACTATCATTGGCGTTTGCATAATGCGGATGCATTATTCCCTGAATCAGATCCTGATGTTTTAACTAAATATGTTGACAGAAGAAAAAAAGATATGACTGATTGCGGTATTATAGATTGGGCGGCAGGAGAAAGTGATAATCCAGAGGTCAATCTTTGTTTAGAGAAAAAAGGCTGGTATTTAGAAGGTGGACCTGTTTGTGAAAATACACTAATGTGGGATAGACCTCCATGTATCCAATGGCGAAAAAAACACAGCAAGCCTGATGCTAAGCCTTGGCAGTAATTAAAAAAGGCGCTTAAAAGTGCGGTCAATATTCAGTGAATTCTAAAATCTCTTGAATATTGACCGCACTTTTCTAAAGGCAAGAGTTGCTGCTAGATAGCGCGCGTCTCCTGACGCGTGCTTGTATCTATCTAAGAATAGACAAACTGAAATTACTCATAAAAATAGTGAAAATTTGAATTAAACAAAACAGATGTTTTGGCACGCGTCAGGAGACGCGCGCCATCGTGGGGTCCCATAGTCGTGGCACATTAACATTAAGTAATGCATTAAAAGCGTTAAATACAGAAGATAACCGAGATAAAAAGCTACTTTCAGGTACGACAATTAAAATGGTTGGTCCTGCAGCAGATGTAACAAGAGCGGATAGCTATTTAAGTCAATTGCAAACGGGTAAAGAAAGAACGGCTTCTGATGGTTCAATTCGGATTGAGAATCATGCTAGTGACCCAGTAGGTAGTATACCGATTTTATTAGGAGGAAACCCTGCAACGACATCTGAAAATAATCTCAATAAAGGTTGGATTGCACGTATTAGCGATATATTTGGTGACAATTCATCAGTACATAATTGCTATGGACTAGGGCAAAGACAATGCGTTACTGATGGATATCGAACGAAGGTAGATCTAAAAATGGGAAATGAGCAAACCATTTTTAATTTAAATAAATCAAAAGGAGAATGATATGAAGATTCTATTTTTTATATTTGGTTTGCTAACAATCAATGCTTGTTCTTTTGGTGGATTTCAACCACCACCACCACATTATCATTGGCGTTTGCATAATTCTAAGATTTTATTTCCTAACTCAGATCCTCAAGGACGTATTAATTTTCTTGAAAGAAGAAAAAAAGACATGTCGGATTGTGGTATGGATTTTGTGACAGGTGAAAGTGTTAATCCAGAAGAGAATCTTTGTTTAGAGAAAAAGGGTTGGTATCTTGAAGGTGGTCCAGTTTGTGAAGAAAGGCTAATGTGGGATAGTCCAATATGTATCCAATGGCGAAAAAAACACAGCAAGCCTGATGCTAAGCCTTGGCAGTAATTAACAAAGGTGCTTAAAAGTGCGGTCAATTTTCAGTGAATTTTAAAATCTCTTGAATATTGACCGCACTTTTTGTGTTTTAAATATAGACTTTGTAGAGTTTTTAAGCAAAATATTTGTGCAATATTATAAGTTTTATTTATAGCTTAAAAAGAGCGAATCACGTACTCATACTGAAGGAAAAACCGCAGCCAAATCTCAAGTTAATGCGGGTGGCAAGGTGAATATTGTGGCAACGGGTGCAGGAAAGGATTCAAACATTAATATTAAAGGTTCGGATATATCAGGCAAACAAGGCACGACTTTGATTGCAGGTAATCAAGTAAATATCGAGGCCGCGGAACAAAACCATCAAGAGAGTAGCACCAATAAGTCAAGTGGCTTTAATGCGGGGGTTGCTATTAAAGTTGGCAGTGGTGTTGCCGCAGGTATTACAGTAGGTGGTAATTACGGAAAAGGCTATGGCAATGGTGATGAAACCTCTTATGTTGCTAGTCATGTAGGAGATAGCCAAAGTAAAACAGTGATTAATGCCGGTGGTGATGCGAACCTCATCGGTAGCCAAGTGAAAGGCAAACGTGTAGAAGTCAATGCCCAAAACCTCAACATCGAAAGCTTGCAAGACACCGCCACGTACAAAGGCAAACAAATGAACGGAAGTGGCAGTGTGACGGTGGGTTATGGCGCATCCGTTGGAGGTAGTTTCAACAAGTCAAACATCCATGCCGACCACGCGAGTGTGAATGAACAAGCCGGCATCTATGCAGGGGATGAGGGGTATGACATCAACGTCAACCATACGGATTTAAAAGGCGGTCTTATCACCTCGACACAAAAGGCGGATGGACTGGTCAAGAGAAAAATGGTATTTCTGGTAGTGTAGGTTATGGCCGCGAAAGTGATAATCAAAATAGCGTGACTAAAAGCGGTATCAATACTCAAAATATTGAAATTCGTAATGAAAACGCACAACAAGCACTTACAGGGCAATCCATCACTGAGACACTTGCAGCAATTAAAACCGATATCAGTACTGATAATGCGGAAAGTCAAAGTGGTAAATTAGAAAATCGTTTTGATAAGAATGCTTTACAAAAAGAACTTAATATACAGGTGGATGCAACAAAAGGATTTGTTCAAACTGCGAGTGCTGCTGGGAATGCAATTGCAAATAAATTAGGTGAAGAAGCGGTTGCCAAACAACGTGAAGCACAAGCTGCTCAAGAAGCGGCTGACCGTGCGTATAAAGCTAACCCAAGCAAAGAAAATGAAGCCGCACTAAATACGGCTAACCAAAATCTGATAACGGCTAATAATGAAGCGGACAAGTGGCAAACTGGAGGAGAATATAAGCGAAAAATTGATGGTGCCATGAATGCTATTTCTGCAGCATTGGGTGGTTTGCCAGCAGCGGGTATTGCTACCTCCGCAATTTCGCCAGAAATAAATCATCAAATTAAGCTAGCCACTGAGGGTAGCCCTATGGCTAATAAGGTTGCCCATGCAGTTTGGGGCGCGGTGGAAGCTTACTCCGCAAATCAAAATGCAGCAGCGGGAGCTGGTGGTGCTTTAGCGGGTGAGGTGATGGCTGATGTAATTGCAAAAGAGCTTTATGGTAAAAAGCCGAACCAACTTAATCGAGAAGAAAAAGAAGTCGTATCTTCTGTTAGTCAAGCAGCCGGTGCTTTAGTGGGCGGAGCGGCAGCAAATAGTAGCCAAGGAATTGGTGTAGGACTAACTACAGCTAAGAATGCCGTGGAGAATAATTTCTTGAGTGATGCATCAAGAGCGAGATTAAATGCCTTAAAAACAAAATATCATCGTGGAGAAAAATTAACAAACAAAGAAAAATTGGAGTTTAGAGATTTAATTGAATCAGATCAGCGTAGTGACATTCTCTTGGATAAATTTAGAAAAGATCCAAATTCCTTAAATAGCAAGGAAAGAGAGGCATTTTTAAGCTATGTAGATCGTTATTATATAGAAACTGTTACGGGGAATACCGCATCTGGTTATAAATTGGCATCACCAACATCACTGGTTAATGCTCAAAATCGTTTTGAATCAGAATATTTAATAAACGATCCTGTACCAAAACGAGATTATGGTCATTTCCCTTTTGCTGGTACGGATGCGCAAAGATCGCAAGCAGTGAATACTTTGCCAGAAGAGAGTAAGAACTGGCTAGGATGGCGTTCTGAAAAACATTCTCGTGATGAAGATATGTATTATACTGTCAAGAACGAACTTGATGCTTCTGAGAATTATAAAAATTCAGCGAATGGGAAAATAGCTTATTCAGTTAAGGATGGGTTGGAGGCAGGCTCTATGTTTGCTTTAGGTAGTGGAACTGCTGTTGTAAGAAGTGTTGCCCTCATGGAGAAAGCCGCCGCAACAGTTGGAGGTGAGGCTATTACTCTAGCTAATAAAGGGGGGCAAGTGTTACGTCTTGGCAAAGATGCGGCAACAAAAGCTTACATTGATGGTCAGATAAGATATGTTAATTTAGTTGATAAGGGAATTAAAGCCTACAATACCACTTTAACAAAAGCAGCAAATGCCTATATCAACGGACAGCTTGCGTATGCGGATGCTATTGCGAAAGGAGTTAATACAGCTAAAATAGCGGCACGAGAAGGTATTGAAGGAACTCGGGAATTAGTGAGTCAAGGGATTTATTATTCTTATCGACCAGCTGAGTTGGTTGTTGATACTGGGAAAGCTATAGCTTCAATGCCTAAACCATATAAGACAGCACTTGGTGTCAGTACTGGTGCAGGGGTCGCAGGTGAATCGTTTTATTATATGGATGGCTCGAAAAGTTTATCTAATCCAGCAGATGTTTTGGGCTCTGTATATAATGTTGGTGTAAATGCAGCTTATGATTCCGCTTTTTATACGGCAAACCCATTGCAATCTTTAGGACTTGATACATTGAAAGGGATTGCTAAAGATGGTAAAGGTGCTAACGATGCTTTTTATGATTCTGGTAAATCTAATAGCATATCAATGAGCATTGAGGGGTTAGGTAAAAAATTTGGTTTGAGTGATACAATGACTAAATTTATATCTTCATCAGTTAATAATGCTGTTGATTATAATAAAGAAAGCATAAATAGAGATAAGCCTTCTAAAGGAGAATAATGAAATTTATTATTACACTAATAAAAGTAGCTATAGTTTCTTTTTTAGCTACATCAATTTTTTATTTATTTGAATATATAGAATATGGAGGAGTACAGGATTTCTTCTCTTTTATAAAAAAATTTTATTTATATATACTTTTTATTGTTATATTAGGAATCTTAGGTAGGGAAAAAATAGATCATTGAATTTTAATGGATAGGTATTTCAGTAATATATCCAAAAGATTAAGTTTTCTGACGTTAGGTTTTTATTGGCTTTTAAATTTTTAGCTACCTAAAAGGTATATAATTTAAAATATCTAGATATAAAGTGCGGTCAATTTCCAAAGGGTTTTAAAACCTCTTAAAAATTGACTGCACTTTTTATTTTCAACGATATTTAAGTTGAGCAAACTTTATAATTTCACATCCAACTTCGCGTAAGCGCGCTCTACTTTTTCTAATGCTTTTTCTACGGAAACATCACGAGCAAGTAAGACACCTAAACGGCGATGGCCATTGACTTCGACTTTGCCGAAAATGCGAATATTGGTGTGCGGTTCAGCCAATACTTCGGTGATATTGCCAAATTGCACGTTTTTCGATTGACCTTCTACCACAATGGCTTTGGAAGCGGATGGGCTAATTAAGGTGATTTCTGGGATAGGTAAGCCTAAAATTGCACGGGCGTGTAAGGCAAATTCAGATAATTCTTGAGAAATTAGCGTGACCATACCAGTATCATGTGGTCGAGGGGAAACTTCATTGAAGATAACCTCATCACCACACACAAACATTTCCACGCCGAAAATACCGCGACCACCTAATGAAGTGGTGATTTTTTCTGCGACCTCTTGTGCTTTTTTCAAGGCTGCATCAGACATGGCTTGTGGTTGCCACGATTCACGATAGTCGCCATCTTCTTGACGATGGCCGATTGGCGCTAAGAAGCTGGTGCCATTAATGTGGCGAACGGTGAGTAAGGTGATTTCATAATCGAATTTAACAAACCCTTCTACAATCACGCGTCCTGCGCCTGCGCGACCACCTTGTTGAGCGTAATCCCAGGCTTTTTGTAAGTCGTCTTTGGATTTTAAAATACTTTGACCGTGGCCAGAAGAAGACATAATTGGTTTTACCACGCAAGGAATACCGATTTTTTCAACCGCACTTTGGAAGTCCGCAAAGTTATCGACAAATTGATAAGGTGAGGTTGGTAAGCCAAGCTCTTCGGCAGCCAAACGGCGAATGCCTTCGCGATTCATCGTCAGCTTGGTGGCTTTGGCGGTAGGCACAACATTAAAACCTGCTTTTTCTAATTCAATCAGCGTATCTGTCGCGATGGCTTCCACTTCCGGCACGATGTAATCTGGGCGCTCTTTTTCCACTAAGGTTTTGAGGGCTGCCCCATCTAGCATGGAAATCGTATAAGCGCGATGTGCCACTTGTTGTGCTGGGGCGTTTTCATAACGATCAACGGCAATCACTTCCACGCCTAAACGTTGTAATTCAATCACCACCTCTTTGCCCAGTTCACCAGAGCCAAGCATCATCACTTTAATAGCATTCGGGGTTAATGCTGTACCTAGGGTTGTCATGTTGTGTCCTTATTTTAAGAAAGATTCATCAAGTGCTAAATCGTCATTTTTATTAATCCCCACACCGCGAGCAATCACATTTTTAGCAATATCATGTGCTTCTTCTAAAGAATGCTCGGTGTAAGTTCCACATTGGTATTCGTTTAATTCAGGAATTTGGTTTTGATCTTGCACGGTTAAAATATCTTTCATAGAAGCTAACCATGCATCAGCCACTTGTTGCTCGTTTGGTGTGCCAATTAATGACATGTAAAAACCTGTGCGACAGCCCATTGGGGAAATATCGATAATTTCTACATTGTCATTGTTTAAATGGTCACGCATAAAGCCCGCAAATAAATGCTCAAGGGTGTGAATCCCTTTTGGTGGGAGAATTTCTTTGTTTGGAATGCAAAAACGAAGATCAAAAACGGTGATGTCATCGCCCTTTGGGGTACGCATCGTTTTGGCAACACGTACGGCTGGTGCGTTCATACGGGTGTGATCCACTTTAAAACTGTCGAGTAATGGCATATTTATTTCCTTGAAAATCAGTGATTTGTAAATTAATCGCAGGTTTTTGTAAATTTTTTTACATTTTTTTACAATTTCTTTGAACTTTTCTTTTTAGCGTCGGTCTTATAGAACAAGCAACTTGCAGTTGTTTTAATAAAATTGGTTCCTTAGGTTATTTGCCCCTTACTTGATAAGGGGCGTTTTTTTATCTGTTGAATATCAATTCGTCTTTATTCTAGCCCACAACCCGGTTATGCACAAAGGCTATTCTCGGCTATGACACGAAAGGTAAACTGAAAAAGAGCAAGGCAATATAACGCAGTCCTTTTCCAATCGTCATAAAAATCAAACAACTTAGCCAATTCAATCGAAGCCAACCGGCTACCGCACAAAACACATCCCCGATAATAGGCAACCAGCTCAATAATAAAGTGATGGCGCCATAGCGTTGTATTTTGTTTATCACCCATAAAGTGCGGTCATTTTTGCTGTCAATTTTCGGAAACCATCGACCAATCCAGTAAGTGGTGAGGCTGCCAAGTGTATTGCCTGCGGTTGCCAGAAAAACAAGCCAAAAAATATCCGCACTTAATAATGACCCGACCAATACTTTTGGCACAGCAAGAGAGACAAACACAATTTCTGAATTGCCCGGCAAGATGGTGGCACTTAAGAACGCGCTGAAAAACATCAACCACAAACCATGGGTTTGCCAAAAATCAGCCCAAAAGCTGAAAGAGAAAATATCCCACATTAGGCTCTAATAATCTCGCGCGTTCTAACATCAAACACATCCATCCCTGCATTTAATCCCGCTTTTACGCCGAGATCAGCATCTTCAAAGACGATACAACGTGATGGTTCAGCTTTTGCCAGTTCTGCGCAGCGTAAAAAGGTTTCAGGATGCGGTTTATGTTCTTTCACATCATCAGCGCTGACAATAGCGTTAAAGTAATGTTTGATATCTAATTTTTGCATCAACATATCAATCATTTGGCGGTTCGAACCTGAGCCGAGCGCAATTGGCTTTTGTTGATAGTAATGACGCACTACGTCAAAGGTTGGGAGTAATTTTGATTCTGTTGGAATCAATTCGTAAGAAAGTTTGCGTTTTGCTTGTATGACTTCATTTAAACGTTCTTGTGGCATACCAGCATCTTGCATAATAGCTGAGGCGATAGTGCTCACGGTTGCACCACCTAAATCATACATAATTTGGCTGTTAAAACGATAACCAAATTGTTCCCCTACCATACTCCACGCGCGGGCGTGCACTGGCATGGTGTCGATTAAGGTGCCATCCATATCAAAAATAAGGCCATCATATTTTTCAAAAAGTCTGTTATCTATCATTTATTGCTTTCCTAGTTAGTAAATTTTTTCACTTTGTTTCAATTTTGTGATCTGTGCACTGGTAATTTTATGAAATAGCGGTAAAGTTATCCTATCTCAAAAAGGAATGTTATGTCGTTACTCAAACAATTAACCCGTTGGAAAATTCGCGGTCAGATTGATCAGGACGTTATTGATATTATTCTGACTTTGCAAAGTCGCCTAGAGCATCATTGGCGCATTGATGTGTCGATTCCGACCGTCATCACACTCTTATTGCATATTGCCAACAGCCTTGCTCGCTTAAAACGAGGCGGTTGCGTTTCTCCGCTTCATCAATCCTTTTATGATGAAATGCAAAGTGCGGTCATTTTCCCTGATGTTTTGGAAATTCACCAAGATTTGCTTTCTTTTATTCCGCAAGATATTCCCGAAGCCGAACAGAGCTATTATCTCGCCAATATTTATAGTTTGCTGTTGGAGCAAGATAAAAAATAAGGGCATGAAAGCCCCTATTTTATCAGTTAAAAATCAAACTGAGTTCTAAATCTTTGAGTAAATTGCTTTCTAAGCGCAATTCATTCCACACTAATGGATTATTATCCAAATAATGTTTCTCAAAGGTCAGTTCCCAAGTCTGTAAAGAGCGGTCAATTCTGAGATTAATTTTATCCGTGCTATCTGTTGCTTGGCGAGATTTATTTAAAATTACCGAAATGCGTAAAAGAAGCAGTAAAACAAGGACATCTTCATCCGCATAACGAGCAAAAATCGGTAAATCATTCTTTTTAAATGCACCAGTGTGATAACGAACTAAATTCACCAACAAGCGTTGTTGCTCGCGATCAAAACCCGGCAATTCCATATTTTGCAGAATATAAGCCGAATGTTTTTGCACATTTCGATGATTGATTACGATGCCCACTTCCAATAAACGTGCCGCCCAAATCAGCAGGTTTTTCATTTCATCAGCAAGATACGGTTTTTGCCAATGGGTGTATTGATCAATTAAGGTTTTCGCACTATTTGCCACGCGATCGGCTTGCGCTAAATCTAAGTTAAATTGTTCGGCAAGTCCTAATGCGGTACGTGTACGGATATCTGAAACTTGGAAGTTTTTTTCTAAGCTATAAATTACCCCTTCACGCAAGGCACCGTCAGAGTAGCGCATATTTTCTAAACCAAATACGTCAAAAACGGCACTTAAAATGGCTAAGCCTGGCACGAAGACATCCACGCGATCAGGATTTAATCCCGCGATATTGAGTTCTTCAAAATGGGAAGCTTGTAAGGTTCGGTCAATTAAATTTTGTAAGCGTTCAGCCGTGATGATGCCGTTCGGGTCAAGAGTTGCAGTAATCACTTGATAGACGGTTTTAATGGTGCCTGATGAACCTAACACTGATTGCCAGCCGAGTTTGCGATATTCCCAGCTTAAATCTTCAATTTTATTGACCGCACTTTGGCGAGCTTGCTCGAAGTTTTCTTTTGAAATTTGTCCATTCGGGAAGAATTTTTTGGCAAAGCTGACGCAGCCCATATGACGACTTTCCGCCACTAAGGGGGTGAAATCATCACCAATGATCATTTCTGTCGAGCCACCACCAATATCGATGACCAGTTTACGTCCGCTTTCGGGTTGAGTGTGGCAAACACC
>CAUETL010000030.1:0-15220 GCA_959020685.1 Parahaemophilus parainfluenzae
TATTTCTAACCGCACTTTAAAAAGGTCAATAATTTCAAAATTATTCTTCTTCGACGTCTTCTAAATCTAATGCTTCCTGTGAAAGAATGATACCTGTTAAATCGGCATAAATATAATCTTCAGGGAAGAATGTTACACCACCAAAATTCACTGGAAGATCGCTTTCACCATGATTATTTTCATCTGCGCCAACTGGAATTGGAGCAAGCGCATGAATACCAATATCAATATTTTCAAGTTGTTGAATTTGACGCACTGCACCATAAACAATGATGCCCGCCCAGTCATTATCTGCGGCAAGTTGTGCAAGCTCAGCATCAATTAAAGCACGGCGTACTGCACCACCACCATCTACGACAAGCACTCTGCCTTCACCATTTTCTTCAAGGATCTCGGCAATTAATCCATTATTTTCAAAACATTTTACTGTCGTCACTTTGCCGTAGAAATTACTGACGCCACCAAAGCTAGAAAAAATTGGCTCAACCACATCTACTTGATCAGCATAAATATCACAAAGTTCTGAAGTATCGATATACATAATGTACCCCTTGTCGTTAAAATTTTTTCTCTAGTATAAGCCGATTTAGCCGATAAGCAAGCCTAAACTAAACAAGATATTGATAAATAAAGAAATCATAGACATCTGAGCCAACATCGGACGCAACACTGCGGGCTCTTTGCTTCGATAAACAAATAATGCGTGTTTTAATAACAATGGAAATGCCAATAAAAATAAGAAATGCCAAGGGCTAAATGCTGTTGATGACGCAAATAACACATAACATAAAGCGGCAACGCTTAATAAAATACAGTGATAAACACGTCCCTTCTTCGGACCAATACGTACCACCAAGGTATTTTTCCCGACTTTCGCATCTTGCTCAATATCACGTAAATTATTGATATTTAAAACGGCTGTTGCTAATAAACCAGAGCCTAGCGCAGGTAAAGTAATTAAGCTATCAATGCTGTGAGTTTGTAGATAATAAGTTCCACCTACACCTAATAGTCCAAAAAAGAGCAACACTGACAAATCGCCTAAACCTAAATAACCATAAGGTTTAGCGCCTACGGTATAAGTAATGGCAGCAATAATGGCAAGAATACCCAAACCAGCAAAGGCCAATAAATCAGTAAGACTTTGATATGCGATACCAATTAAGAATGCACCTGAGAAAAACGCCCCCACCGCCATTAAAATTAAGCCCCATTTGAGCTCATTCGCGGAAATTGCACCTTGCTGAATACCACGTAAAGGCCCAATACGTTCTTCGGTATCTGACCCTTTTTGATGATCGCCGTAATCGTTAGCAAAGTTAGAAAGTACTTGCAATAAAATGGTAGTAAGTAAGCAAAGTAACATCACGGTGAGATTAAAACTCTCTTTATCCGCCCAATATGCCAATGCAGAGCCGGTAAAAATAGAAGCTAATGCCAAAGGCAAGGTTTTTGGGCGAGCGGTTTCCCACCACATTTTCAATTTATGATTTGTCATTTTTTTTGACCGCACTTTTGATTACAATAAAGGGCGTATTCTACACGGAAATTGCCTTTTTATGAATGATTTAACACTGACTCTTCACCCAATTGCGGTGATTCATACGCCTTACAAAGAAAAATTCTCGGTGCCACGCCAACCAGATTTAGTACAGGATGGCATTGGTATTGTGGAACTGCTCCCCCCTTATAATTCGCCAGAGGCGGTGCGAGGCTTAGAGCAATTTAGCCATATTTGGCTTATTTTCCAATTCGACAAAGTACCCCATGGGAAATGGCAATCCACTGTTCGCCCCCCTCGTTTAGGAGGCAATCAACGTGTCGGCGTATTTGCCTCACGCGCTACACATCGCCCAAATCCGCTAGGCTTATCCAAAGTTGAATTACGCCAAGTGGAATGTATTCATGGACGTGTTTTTCTGCATTTGGGCTCCGTGGATCTTGTCGATGGCACACCTATTTTTGATATTAAACCTTATATTGCCTATGCTGATAGCGAACCTGAGGCAAAATCAAGTTTTGCACAAGAAAAACCACCTGCAAAATTAAACGTAGAATTTACAGAAATCGCCCAAAGCGCAGTTGAAAAATATCACAAAAATCGACCGCACTTAGCTCGTTTTATTACGGAAGTGATCGCACAAGATCCCCGCCCGGCTTATCAACAAGGTAAAGAAACCGATCGTATTTACGGTATTAGTCTGTACGAATTTAATATTAAATGGCGTATTAAAGAGGGGACAACAGACTGTGTCGAAATTCTGGATATCCAGAAATTAAAAGAACAAAAAAGCTGACTTTCGTCAGCTTTCTTTTTATCGTTTTAATCCTGTCTAATCCGGCAATGCATTTATCACAGCTTTGACGAGCGTTGCCAATGGAATCGCGAAGAATACTCCCCAGAATCCCCATAATCCACCAAAAATCAGCACTGAAATAATGATTACTAAAGGGTGTAAATTAACGACTTCAGAGAATAAATACGGTACCAACAAGTTTCCATCTAGAAGTTGACTCACCGCAAAGGCCACAATTAAATACCAAAACGTTGGGGAAATGCCAAACTGGAACATCGCCACTAACGCAACAGGAATCGTCACCAATACCGCGCCGATATAAGGCACTAATACAGATAACCCAACGGCAACAGAAAGCAACAGCGGATAATTTAAACCAAAGCTTAAAAAGATGATGTAAGTCACCACGCCGACAATCAAAATTTCCAACAGCTTACCATGAATATAATTCGCAATTTGTTGTTGCATTTCATTCCATACTTTAGAGGCTAAAAGACGATTTTTAGGTAAAAATCGGCTCACGCCAGCAAGAAGCTCAGTTTTATCTTTCAGCATAAAGAACATCATTAATGGCACTAAAAACGCATAAATACCCAGTGATACAAGATTCATTAATGAGGTAATCGACAATTTCACCGCAGATTCACCGAAGCCCAAAATCTTCGCTCGAGCCGCACTAAAAAAGGTGTCAATCATGGTGTAATCGATGAGTTCAGGATAATGCTCAGGAAGGGCTAATAACCATTCATGTAACTTATTGAACATAGCTGGCAAATCGCTTAATAAGGAAATCGTTTGATTCCATAATGTTGGCACTAACCCGAAGAAAACTAATAACGCCAAGGTTAGAAAGCCACCAAAAATAATTAACGTGGCGAGCATTCGAGGAAATTTTAATTTTTTCGTCAGGAAATTAATTGGCATTTCCAATAAATATGCTAATACAATGGCAATCAGCAACGGGGCGATTAAATCACTAAAAAAATAAATCGCAATAAAGCCAAACAACAAAATGGCAAGTAGCCCCATCGCCTGCGGATCGCTTAAGCGACGGCTATACCAATTTTTTAGCATTTCTAACATAAAGTCTTCCTAAACAAGTATTTTTTGTCATTATAAGTTAAAATTTGAATCAATCCTATATCCACTCATTCAACATAAAATAGAAGGAAACGTTATGTCTGTTACAATTTATCATAATCCGCGCTGTTCAAAAAGCCGTGAAACCTTAGCTTTATTAGAAGAAAAAGGCATTCAACCAACTATCGAACTTTATTTACAACAACACTACTCTGTTGAAGCATTGCAGCAACTGGCTAATAAATTAGGATTAGATGATGTCAGAAAAATGATGCGTACCAAAGATGAGCTTTATCAATCATTAGGGTTAGATAATCCTGCATTAACGAATGATGACTTATTAAAAGCCATCAGTGAAAATTCAGCCCTATTAGAACGCCCGATTGTGGTAAAAGGTGAAAAAGCTAAAATTGGACGACCGCCTGAAAGCGTACTCACCATTTTGTAATTCTATTCATTTTCGCTATAATGACTTGCCGTGAACGACTTCACGGCAATTTTTTAGAGGTAAATATGACGAAAAAAACAAAAAGTGCGGTTGAAAATCAGCCCATTTATCAACACACCAAAGGTGTCGTGAAAGATAATGCCGTGATGGCACTATTACACGACAAATTATTCCGCCAACGCGTTGAGAAAAAACGTAAAGGTAAAGGCAGTTACCAACGCAAAGCAAAATATGCGAGCAATTGGTTTGAAAAGCCCGATGATAAAGTTTTTGATTTCAGAAATTTTATCATCGGGTTTTTCGTTTCAATTTCAGTATAAAAAATAACAAACAGAGGAAGTCTATATGTCAATCAAAACAGAAGTTTTATTTAACAATACTTGGAATGTCCGTATCAGTGATCCGGGTGAAGAAGGGGCTCAAAGCCACTTTTTTGAAACCATTTATCTCACGCTCACGGCTTATTTTGAAGGCGAAAATGTGCGTTATGAATTTGTGCGTAAAGTAGAAGATCAAGTAAAAATCAAACGCTCATTTACAGAATTAAGTGAGTTATTCAAATTCTTAGGGGATTATCTGGATCCGGTTTCTCTCGGTAATCTTGGTGTAAAAATGGGTAACTTAGGCGTAAAAGCTGAATAACTTCTCTACCAATAAAAAAAGTGCGGTCAAATTGAACCGCACTTTTTATTTCTCAACTCATATTATTGTGCAAGTAATACACTTAATGCTGAATACAAGGATTGAGCTGCTTCATTTGGTAATACCTTACCGTCTTCATCAGTGATCACGACCGCACTTTGTTTACCCACTGCAGAAATTTGCATTTGATAAACACCTTTTTCTAAATTAGGCGGATTCACCCCTAAACGTAACCACTCTTGTTTATCCAATGGTTTATATTTTAACTCGCGATAGCCACGACCAGCAGATTCCGATGTAGCTTTAAAGCCTAATTTCGGTAAAGTCGAACCTAAACGTTGCCATGCTTGACCAAAGCTTGCATCCATACCTAATGCCATTCTACCGTTCGTATCAGTAATTAAACCTGATTGGAAAGGTCCTGCAGAAGCATTATTTAAATCTTGTTGTTGCTTGTTATAAGCGTTTGTAAGCGCAGCAACAAACCGATTTAAACGATCCGATGCATAGCGCTGTTTATCTGCTTGATTTGGCGTATAAATCACACCATCACGACGCATTTGCTCGACAGAAACAGCTAACGCACTCGCATCTTGTGCAGTAACTTGTTCAACTTTATAACGGATCTCTGTATTGGCTTTATCATCTGCACGGCCAGTTAGTGCCCAATCACTAATTAATACTGCACCATTTAAAGTTGAATTCGTGCCTTCTTCTTTCAATAAACGCTCAATTTGTTTGAGATTATAAAGCTCTGCTTGTGCATCCGTATAGACAATCAATGCCCGTTCACCATCAAATTGTGTCAAAGAATTTTTGATAATCGCTAATGGGGTTGAAGGCGGACGAATATCCACGCGTTCTTTTTTCGCATTAAGCTGAGGAAGTTCATAAGTCGGATCGGCTTGCGGCAATGTTACACCACCACTTGCTAAAGGAGAAAAGCTCGGTATTTCACGATCAGAATTTTGGTAAGTGTCATTAGCCGTCTGCATTTTTTCTACGCTGTTTGAACACGCCGATAACAATGCTGCTGCGACTAAACTCAGTACGATTTTTTTCATTCCTTAAATCCTTCAATAAAAATAATTAAAATAATGACCGCTCTTTGACAAATAAAAAAGTCAAAAGTTTAAAGGGCTGTAAAAACAACCCTTTAATTCATTAAATTAAGCCAGCAATTTTTAATGCTTCTTCCACTTTTACTTGCGCGCTTTCGCTTAACACAGTAAGTGGTAAACGTAAATGTGGAGTCTTAATTAAACCTAAACGATATGCTGCCCATTTAACTGGAATTGGGTTTGATTCAATAAATAAATCTTGATGTAAAGGCATTAAACGTGCATTAATTTCTTCCGCTTTCGCAAAATCGCCCGCTAAAGCATAGCGACACATCGCGGCCATATCTTTTGCAGCAAGGTTATTTGTCACAGAAATAACACCCTCTGCGCCTAATTTCATCGCTTCTAACCCTGTGGCATCATCTCCACTTAATACAATGAAATCTTTACCGGCTAATTCTTTAATCGCAGTAATACGAGTTAAATCGCCTGTTGCTTCTTTAATCCCTACAATATTCTCAATTTGAGACAAATGTGCGACGGTTTCGGGTTTCATATCACTACCGGTACGACCTGGTACGTTATAAAGAAGTTGTGGTAGATCCGTGCATTCTGCAATCGCTTTAAAATGTTGGAACATGCCTTCTTGAGTTGGTTTATTGTAGTAAGGCACAACAGATAAACAACCTGCAACCCCGCTATCACGTAATAATTTTGTCATCACAATGGCTTCACTCGTTGCATTAGCACCGGTTCCAGCAATGATTGGAATACGTCCTTTTGCTAACTCAACCGTCTTTTCAATCACTTTCACATTTTCTTCAATACTTAATGTGGCGGACTCTCCTGTTGTACCCACAGATACAATTGAATCTGTACCTGCATTGATATGAAACTCGATAAGTTTTTCTAATGTTTCAAAATCAATGTTTCCGTGGTTATCCATCGGGGTTACTAAAGCAACAATACTGCCTGAAAATAAGGGGGTTTGCGTAGTCATAAGGCACTCCATTTACATCTATTTTGCGTTTTGACAATAACATTTGAAAATATCTGGTTATAATCGCTAAAATAGCTTGAATTTACAAATCATTTTTTACATTTTTAAGGATTTTTTATGAAAACATTACAAGCGGGTGACTTAGCACCGCAATTCACCCTTTTAAATCAAGACAATCAGCCAATTTCACTTAGCGACTTTAAAGGCAAAAAAGTACTTGTGTATTTTTATCCCAAAGCCTTAACACCAGGCTGTACAACTCAAGCCTGCGGTTTACGTGATGCTAAAAGTGAGTTAGAAAAATTAGGTGTGATTATTTTAGGCATCAGCACAGATGCGCCAAAAAAACTGGCTCAATTTGTTGAGAAAAAGTCGCTCAATTTCACCTTGCTTTCTGATGAAGATCACCAGGTTGCCGAGCAATTTGGTGTATGGGGTGAAAAGAAATTTATGGGACGCACCTATGACGGCATTCACCGTATTAGCTTCCTCATTGATGAACAAGGCAAAATTCAACATGTTTTTGATAAATTCAAAACAGGCGAACATCATCAGGTTGTCTTAGATTACCTGCAATCCCTTTAAATCCCCTCTCAAAACAACCGTACTTTCTATAATTTACCTCAAAGTGCGGTAAAAAAACAGCCATTTTTCTAATTTATATTTACGCTCTATTTTCCATTTGATAGAATTCTCAATCTAATTGAAATTCATTATCAATTCATTTTGTATTCTTTATTACACATAAAAGGACTATCAGATGCCAAAACTTTTTGAGTTTTTAGAACAATATAGTGATTACATTATTATCGGGCTTTTACTTCTTATGAGCGTAATTATGCTTGCTACTGTAATTGAGCGCTTTATCTTTTTAAGCCGTATCAATGTCGCTAAATATTCCAATATCCATTCGCTTGAAATTGATTTAAATCGCAATATGACGATCATTTCAACAGTTGGTGCAAACGCACCTTATGTGGGCTTGTTAGGAACAGTAATTGGTATTTTGTTAACCTTCTATCAAATTGGTCAAGCTGGAGGTGATGTCGATGCTGGCGCAATCATGATGCACCTCTCTCTTGCATTAAAAGCAACCGCACTAGGTATTTTAGTCGCGATTCCATCTATGATGTTCTATAACGGCTTAGGTCGTAAAGTAGAAGTTAACTTATTGAAATGGAAAGTATTAAACGCTCAAAAAGATAAGGAATAATCGTGAAAAAATTTGATGAAATCAATATTATTCCTTTCATCGACATTATGTTGGTGCTATTAGCGATAGTGTTGATCACCGCATCCTTTATTTCTCAAGGAAAAATTCAAGTCAATGTGCCAAAAGCCAGTTCAACGGTTGCATTCAAATCAGATGAATTAGCCAAATTATTGACTGTGACGGCAGATAAACAACTTTATTTTAATGACAAACCTATCTCGCAAGAAGCACTTGAAAAAGAGATTGCAGGTTGGAATAAAGATCAGAAAGTGACATTAAAAATTGATGCAGAAGCCTCTTTCCAAGATTTTGTGACGATTACTGACATGTTATCGAAAAACGAAATTAAAAATGTCGCTATTGTTTCGATGAAAGATAAAGGCGCTTCGAGCAAAAATTCGCCAGCAGTGGGAGGCGTCGGAGTAGGGCATAAACAATGAACAGCCAACAAGCTAAACGATCACTATTAGGCTTGCTTATTTCTCTATTAATTCATGGTGCCATTGTAGGCGCATTGCTTTGGAACTGGCATAAGCCAAGTGAAGCCGCAAGTAATGCTACAGGTGAAATATCTACAACGATTTCGATGGAAATGATTCAAGGAATGCGAGTAGAAGAACAGGCTCCAGAGCCGGAACCTGAACCTCAACAGGCAGAACCGGAACCTGAAAAACAGGAAGTCGTCGCGGATCCAACGAAGAAACCAGAGCCTGAGAAGAAAAAAGAACCTGAGAAAAAGCCAGAAAAACCAATAGAAAAACCGAAACCAAAACCGAAAGAGAAGCCAAAGGAAAAACCTAAAAATGAGGTAAAAGCAGAGAAAGCGGTAGAAATGCCGAAGAGCTTACCGATTGGCGATAAGAATATTAATTCAACGGCTACGGCAAATTCTAAAGCAACGACCACAGGTCAACCTGGTACAAATGGCGTTCAAGGTGGCTCAGGTACCAATACGGATGAACTAAATGCTTATCGTGCGGCTATTCGACGTGAAATTGAACGGCACAAACGCTATCCTGCTCGTGCGAAGATGATGCGTAAACAAGGTATTGTGAGCGTGAGTTTTAGCGTAGGGACAGATGGTTCCTTATCAGGAGAACGAGTAACGAATTCCTCTGGAGATGAAAGCTTAGACAACGCAGCACTGGAAGCGGTGAGAAGTGCGAGACCTGTTGGTCCAAAACCAGCTGGATTTACCTCTTCAGTCAGTGTGCCAATTAGCTTCACCATTCAATAGATAAATAAAAAGGCGAACATCATGTTCGCCTTTTCTTTTGCTAATCTTAATTAGCCCATACCGTATTTTTTCAATTTCTTACGCAATGTACCACGGTTAATACCGAGCATGTTCGCTGCACGAGTTTGGTTACCGCGGGTGTATTGCATAATCATATCTAACATCGGGTGTTCAACTTCCGCTAATACTAATTCGTAAAGATCATTCACATCTTGACCATCTAATTGTGATAAGTAATTGCGTAAAGCTTGTTTTACTGAATCACGTAATGGTTTGTTTGTTACTTGTGATTGAGAGTTTAAAACTGAAACGGTTAACGCTTCAGACGGACTACGTTGTTGTTCTAACATTTTTCTTTATCCAAAATTGAATTTAAAAAATCTTCCAGCACAATTAACTGCTCTTTCGGTTCATTAATTGCGTTAAAAGTCTGTCTAAAAACGGAATCGGGTTGAATTCCCTGTAAATACCAAGCCACGTGCTTACGGGCTATTCGATAGCCTTTTTGCTCACCATAAAACTGATGAAGTTCCTGAATATGACGCAAAATATGACCGCACTTTTCACGCAAACTTGGAGTTTGAATTATCGAATCATGTTCCACTAAGGCCTCGACGGCTTGAAAAAGCCATGGATTGCCTAGTGCGGTACGACCGATCATTATTGCATCGGCACCTGTGTACTCAAGTACCTTTTTCGCTTTCGAGGCAGAATCAATATCACCATTCGCAATAACTGGAATTGAAATTGATTGTTTCACTGCTCGAATATTGTCGTATTCCGCTTCACCCTCAAATAAGCATTCTTTCGTCCGCCCGTGAATGGTTAAAGCTTGAATACCAGATTGTTCTGCAATTTTGCCGATTTGCACACAGTTTCGATTTGCTTTATCCCAACCTGTGCGAATTTTTAACGTCACAGGCACATCAACAGCATTCACCACTTCTTTTAAAATTTTTTCCACTAAATCAGGAAATTGAAGCAGTGCAGAGCCCGCTAATTTTCGATTTACTTTCTTTGCGGGACAACCCATATTGATGTCGATAATTTCAGCACCATAGGCTACATTAATTGCTGCAGCTTGGGCCATCTCTAAAGGATCAGAACCTGCGATTTGCACCGCATTTAATCCTAACTCTTCACTATGTGCTAAACGAAGTTTAGATTTCTCTGTATGCCAAACTTGTGGATTAGTGGACATCATCTCTGAAAACGTTAATCCCGCACCGTAATGGGCACATAAACGTCGAAAAGGTTGATCCGTGATACCCGCCATGGGTGCCAATAAAATACGATTTTTTAATTCATAAGAACCAATTCGCATTTTATGTTATCCCCAATTACAAGTCCTATCTCCATCAAGTCAAGCCACAATAGCAACCGACAAGGGGTGCTATATTACGCATTTTTCTTTTTTTTGCAAAGTGAATTTTGTTCAAAAAATGCACTTTTTTTAATTGACAAAAAGAAATTAAGCCGATTTTAATTTACCTGTAATACGGCACCATTCCTCTTTCACCGCCACAGGATCTAAATCAAACGATTGCGTATACGCATCGCATACCGATTGTGCTTGGGTTTCTAAAATACCCGATAATCCAAGATCACCGCCCTCTTTTACTAATTGGGAGATAATCGGGTAAAGTTCTTTTAATGGACCCGCAAGAATATTCGCCACAACGACATCCGCTTTTAAATCGGCAGGTTTATCATCGGATAGGAAAAGCTGAAGACGATCTGCCACCCCATTTTGTTCCGCATTATTACGACTTGCGAGAATCGCCTGTGGATCGATATCAATACCAATCGCATTTTTTGCGCCTAATTTAAGAGCCGCAATAGCAAGAATTCCTGACCCACAACCAAAATCGATGACAGTTTTGCCTGTTAAATCTAAACCATCTAACCACTCTAAACAAAGTGCAGTTGTCGGGTGGGTACCTGTCCCAAAAGCTAAACCAGGATCAAGCATCACATTCACCGCATTTTGATCTGGCACTTCACGCCAGCTTGGGCAAATCCATAAACGTTGACCAAATTGCATTGGGTGGAAGTTATCCATCCATTCACGTTCCCAGTCTTTATCCTCGATTTGCTCAATTTTGTAAGCGGTATGTTCATCTAAATGATGTGCTTGTTTAAGCAAACTCACAATTTCATTCATATCGGTTTCTGCATCAAACAAGGCAATCACATCGGTGTTTCCCCACAAACGTGTTTCGCCCGGAAGTGGTTCAAAAATCGGCGTATCCTGGCTATCCATAAATGTGACCGAAACTGAGCCAATTTCTTCTAAAAAATCGCTAATTTTCTCAGCTTTTTCATTTGTACTATTTAAGCGAATTTGAATCCACGCCATCTTCTTTTCCTTTTAATTAATTTCTTTATGTAACAATTTCGGTAATAAACTTACGCCTAGGGCTGAAACCACAATAATGATAATCCCAAGCGCTGAAACAAGTGAAACCTCTTCGTTAAGCAATAACACCGCCAAAAAGACACCGAAAATCGGCTCAAGTGCGGTCAAAATTCCAGAGATTTTTGCATCCACTGAATTTAAACCTTTATTCCATAACCAAAAGGCAAACCAACTGCATGCTACGCCAAGATAAATCAAACCGAAGAAACCAAGCCAGTTAAAATGGATATCCCAGTTTTCAGTCATCAATAAAGTAAATGGCAGCATGGTGATAGTTGCCAACACAATTGAAATGGATGTATAAGCTTGTGCTGAAACCGTTGCCACCACTTTTTTCGTCCAACGTAAACAACAAGCAAATACAATACTTGCCGCTACTACTAAGGAGCAACCCAATAAACTAATTTGACTTGAGCCTTCATTGCCATGCCCACCTAAAATTAAAATGGCCACGCCTAAAAAGGCAAAAGCGCCACACAACCAATGATACCATTTCGCACGATCTTGAAAGAAAAAATGCCCAATAAAAATCACACATAACGGCTCTAATCCAATCATGGTCGTTGCGCTCGCCGCGCTCGTATATTTTAAGCCAATAAATTGCAGCAAAAAGGTGGCAGTATAATTAAAAAAACCTAACCACCAAAGCTGTTTTCGCATAGGTTTAGACACGCCTTTCCAACGACGAAAAAAGAGTGGCATCACAATAATTGCCGCCATTAATAAACGGGCTTGGATCATCAAAATGGTGTCCATCATTGTAAAGGTGTATTTAGCGGCAACAAAGGCACTACTCCAAATAAACAATGCTAGAATTTGATAAACCATAAAGTGCAGTCCATTTTTACTGTTTTTTTGTGCCGAATTGGTTACCCAAGATGAAAGCAATCAAGCCAAATACAAGTGCAGGTACAATCGCATTAAAACCAAATAGTTTGATACCAAATTGAGTCAATAACACAAAACTACTCAATCCCACCACCATAGAGCTTATTGCACCGGCAGCATTGGCTTTATCCCAATAAATGCCTAATACGATTACCCAAAGGAATGCGGCTTCTAATCCCCCAAAAGCAAACAAATTCAACCAAATAATCATATCAGGTGGATTGAGTGCTGCGAGAATTAGTAATGCCGATAAAATAAGCGTGATGACTGATGAAATACGGCTAATTCGTTTTTCATTCTTCGCCGCTTCTGGTTTGCTTGCAAGATATAAGTCTTTCACAAAGATTGAAGAGGATTGAATCAGTTGTGCATCGACTGTGGACATAATCGCAGACATCGGTGCGGCTAAGAAAATCCCTGCAACAATTGGCGGAAGCACTTCCAACATTAAGGTTGGAATGACTTTATCTGATACCGTTAAATCAGGTACAACCGCACGACCTAAGGCGCCCGCCAAGTGCATACCAAACATAATGACTGAAAGGACAATCGTCCCAATAAGCATGCCTCGATGTAAGGCTTTACTATCTTTGAAAGCCATGCAGCGGACTGCTGTATGCGGTAAACCAACCACACCAAAACAAACTAAAATCCAAAATGAGGCCATAAATTGAAAATCAAGCATCTCATTCGGACCGTAAGGGCTTATTAAACTCGGATCAATTTCAGTTAATTTATTGACCGCACTTTCTACACCACCGAGATGGTAAACAACCCCGACTAACAGCACGATTGTACCCAAAATCATTACCGTACCTTGAATCGTATCGGTTAATACGACCGCTCGGAAACCACCAATAAATGTATAAATGCCAACAGTTAAGGCAAAAATAAGTAACGCATGAGTATAAGGAATCCCTATCGTGGTTTCGAGCAATCTCGCCCCACCAATAAATTGCACAACCATGGCAGCAAAGAAGGCAAGCAACAATGCTAGACTGGAAATCCAAACGAGATATTTATTTTTATAACGATAGAGAAATAGATCATTGATGGTGAGTGCATTGGTTTCGCGAGAAAGTAATGCAAACTTTTTGCCCAATGCACCTAAGGCTAACCACACAGCTGGCACTTGGATCATGGCGAGTAATACCCAACCTAGCCCATATTTATAGGCAGCCCCTGGTCCACCAACAAAAGAACTCGCACTGGCATAAGTGGAAGCCGTTGTCATCGCAAGAACAAAGCCCGTCATGGAACGATTTCCCACATAATACTCGGTAAGGAAATCCCCTTTACTACGTTTTACATAAGCAAATAATGCTGCGCCAAAGATGAAGACTAAATAGATGACTAAGGGGAGAATAATACCTAAATTCATTATTTATTCTCCTTTGACTCAACATCTAGCGGGATATCTAAAAAGACAATTTTGACAATCCAATATCCAATGACAACAAACAAAATGGGTAAATAAATACAGGATAATTCAAACCATAACGGAAAACCTATCGGCCCAGGTGAGTCTTTGGGTAAATAAGCACAAATACACCATCCAATTACATAAAAAATAGCTAATCCTAATGCCCAGCGAGCTTCCTTAGCCGCTAGCTTATACCGTTGTGATAAATCCATTATGAACTCCCGTTAGAATACTTTAACGTCAATAATTATATTAAACGACAAACAAAAAAGGCAGAAATATTCTGCCTTTGCCTAGAAAATTATAAATTAATCATACATTCCTAATTTCTTCTCTAAATAGTGGATATTTGCGCCACCTTTTTGGAAGTTTTCATCTTCAAGAATGAGTTCATGAAGTGGGATATTGGTTTTGATACCATCAATGATCGTCTCTGATAATGCATTTTGCATACGACGGATTGCTACATCACGAGTATCACCGTATGTAATTAATTTTGCGATCATAGAATCATAATGCGGAGGAACGGTATAACCACCATACACATGAGAATCCCAACGAACGCCTAAACCACCTGGTGAGTGCAAGTGTACCACTTTACCTGGAGATGGTAAGAATGTTTTTGGATCTTCTGCATTGATACGACATTCAATTGCATGACCTTTCACTTTAATATCTTCTTGTTTATAAGAAAGTGGTAAACCAGCTGCAATACGCAATTGTTCTTTCACCAAATCCACACCAGTAATCATTTCTGTTACTGGATGCTCTACTTGAATACGAGTATTCATTTCGATGAAATAGAACTCACCATTTTCATATAAGAATTCAAATGTACCTGCACCGCGATAGCCAATTTCAACACAAGCCTTCGCACAACGAGAACCGATATCACGACGAACTTCTTCGGTAATACCTGGTGCTGGCGCTTCTTCTACAACTTTTTGGTGACGACGCTGCATTGAACAATCACGCTCAGCAAGATAGATTGCATTACCATGCGTATCAGCTAAAACTTGAATTTCAATATGGCGTGGATTTTCTAAATATTTTTCCATGTAAACCATATCATTGTTAAACGCTGCTTTTGCTTCTGCTTTTGTCATCGCAATGGATTCTTCAAGTGCATCTTCGCTACGTACCACGCGCATACCACGACCACCGCCACCACCAGACGCCTTGATAATAATTGGATAGCCAATACGTTTTGCAATTTCTTTATTTTTCGCGATATCGCTACCTACTGGGCCATCTGAACCAGGTACGCAAGGCACGCCTGCTTTTTTCATTGCTTTAATCGCAGAAACTTTATCCCCCATCAAACGAATAACGTCCGCTGTTGGGCCAATAAAAATAAAACCAGAACGCTCAACTTGCTCTGCAAAATCCGCGTTTTCAGAAAGGAAACCATAACCAGGGTGAATCGCATCCGCACCTGTTACTTCTGCTGCAGCAATAATAGCAGGAATATTTAAATAACTTTTTACAGATGGCGCAGGTCCGATACAAACT
>CAUETL010000031.1:0-15174 GCA_959020685.1 Parahaemophilus parainfluenzae
TAGAAATTATTGGAAAAAATATCGCAGATGTTCGCTTAGTAGTAAATGGCGCAGGTGCTTCTGCTATTGCTTGTACTAACTTGCTTCGTGCATTAGGTTTCAAAAAAGAAAATATCACCATGTGTGACTCTAAAGGTGTGATTTTCAAAGGCCGTGGCGATAACATGGATGAAACCAAACAATTCTACGCCATTGAAGATAATGGTTGGCGCACATTAGCGGATGCCGTTAAGGGAGCCGATGTGTTCTTAGGTTGCTCTAAAGCCGGTGCATTAAAACCTGAAATGGTGAAAACCATGGCGGAGAATCCATTGATTCTTGCATTAGCTAACCCTGTACCCGAAATTAACCCAGATGAAGCGAAAGCAGTGCGTCCAGATGCGATTGTTTGTACTGGTCGTTCCGACTATCCAAACCAAGTAAATAATGTGCTTTGTTTCCCATTCTTATTCCGTGGTGCTTTAGATGTGGGGGCAACAGCGATTAATGAGGAAATGAAATTAGCGGCTTCTCATGCAATTGCAAGTCTTGCGAAAGAACCGGTTCCATTAGAAATTATTGCTAATTATGGTGCGTTATCTTTTGGACCTGATTATGTGATTCCAACACCATTTGATCCACGCTTATTGTTTACTGTCTCTTCTGCGGTAGCGAAAAAAGCGATGGAAACAGGTGTAGCAACACGTCCAATTACCGATTGGGCAGCTTATGAAAAACAATTGAAAGCATTAGTTGCAGCTTAATCTTTCTCTTCCAAAGTGCGGTCAAAAATGATGATATTTTTAACCGCACTTTGTGTTTTTTTATCTGTCTATGGAAGGAATGGCACATTCACGTGCTTTAAATTAATCAAAGGGTAGCGATTCCCTTAGGACTTATGAGTGTCAAAATGAAACAAACACGTTCTCCTTTATATCCAATTTTTCTCTTCGTCATCATTAATCTGATCATTTTCACCTTGTCTCGTCTTGGGCTTGCGATTTGGCAGGCAGACCGTGTCTCTGCGGTAGCGGGCTGGGGACAATTATTCTTACAAGGCTTGCGTATGGACATCGTGGCTTTGTGTTATCTATTTGGTGTGCCAGCATTATTTACGGTGTTATTTCATCATAGCCGTATTTGGAAAATGATTTTACGCATTTGGCTCACCCTAGGTAGTGTGTTTATTCTGTTTATGGAATTGGCTACACCGGCATTTATCGAAACCTATGATTTCCGTCCAAACCGTCTTTTTATCGAATATCTAATTTATCCGAAAGAAGTCTTTTCAATGTTGATGGAAGGCCATTTAACTGCGGTCATTTTTAGCCTTATTTTTACCGTTACGGCTTTCTTCTGTTATTGGAAACTCTCGGGTTATGCGGTGAAAAACTTACGCCCAATGAGCTGGAAATTACGTCCTGTTATCGCATTGCTTGTTGTTGCAGTTGCCTTTTTAGGGGCGCGTTCTAGTTTTCAGCACCGTGGTGTTAACCCTGCGATGGTGGCTTTCTCTTCCGATGGTTTAGTCAATTCGCTTGTGTTGAATTCAGGTTACTCCGTTCTTTATGCTGCACAACAATTTAAAGACGAAGGGGCTTCTTCTGAAGCCTATGGCAAAATGGATACCGATGAAATGTTGCGTATTGTTAAAGCAAGCCGTGGCCGTCCTGAAAGTGATTATATTTCAGAGAAGATTCCAACATTAACGAAAAACCAAGCCACTTACCAAGGTAAACCGAAAAATATCGTCATTATTTTGGAAGAAAGTTTTGGCGCGCAATTTATCGGTACATTAGGCGGAAAACCGCTTTCACCGGAATTTGATAAATTAGCCAAAGAAGGCTGGTTATTTGAAAATCTCTATGCGACCGGTACACGTTCTGTACGTGGTATTGAAGCCACGACAGCAGGTTTTACACCTACTCCAGCACGTGCGGTAGTGAAATTAAATAACAGTCAAAGTGGTTTCTTTACCATTGCAGATTTACTTGCTAAACAAGGTTATAACACGTCTTTTATTTATGGTGGTGAAAAGCACTTTGATAACATGGCAAGCTTCTTCTATGGCAACGGCTTCCAAAATATTATCGATCAAAAGGATTATCAAAATCCGAAATTTACTGCGACTTGGGGCGTGAGTGATGAGGATTTATTTGATAAAGCGAACGAAACCTTTACCCAATTACAGAATGAAGGAAAACCATTCTTTAGCTTAGTGTTCAGTTCAAGCAATCACGATCCTTTCGAGTTTCCAGATGGTAAAATTGAGCTTTACGAACAACCAAAAGCAACCCGTAATAACAGCGCAAAATATGCGGATTATGCCATTGGCTATTTTTTCAAATTAGCGAAACAATCTAATTATTGGAAAGATACCGTGTTCTTGGTGATTGCAGACCATGATTCCCGTGCAGCGGGCGCAAGCTTAGTACCAATTAAGCATTTCCATATTCCGGCGTTAATTTTAGGTGATCATGTTGAGCCACGCCGAGACAGTCGTTTAGTGAGTCAAATTGATATGCCGACAACCTTGCTTTCTATTGCGGGTGTAAGTGGTAATTATCCGATGATTGGCTTTGATTTAACGAAAGATGTGAATCCAGATCGTGCCTTTATGCAGTTTGATCAGACCCAAGCTTTAATGAAAGGCAATCATGATGTCGTTATCCAAACACCAAATAGCAAAGCAAAAGGCTATGTTTACGATAAGGAAAAAGACACATTAACCGAAAAAGATGTGCCGGAAGAAATGAAAAAAGAAGCGTTGGCACATGCCTTACTTGGCAGCTATTTGTATAAAAACCGTTTATATAAAGGCAGTGAAGAGAAGTAAAGTGCAGTCAGTTTTAGGCTAATTTTAAACGGCGAATAATTTCGCCCTTTTTCTTTATATGATTTGTTCTTAGTGATTTTCAGCAATCACACGAGGGAATAAAATATTATTTTCACGATGAATATGCATCATTAAATCATCTGCAAATTCTTGGATGCCACTATAAAGCGCACGCCATGTGTTACAAGCATCTGCTGGAGGCGTCATATTGTTTGTTAATGATTTCAATACGTCTAAATGTTCGCCATGTTCTGCGTGTTCCATTTCCATCATACGAATCGGCATTTGTGCCATCATATAATTGCCTGCTTTGATCATCGGGAAAAGCACGTGCTCTTCTTTCATCATATGGTTGCTTAAATCATCATAGACATTGCGTAATTCAGCTGCAACACCCATTGGACAATCTTCACGATCGCCATGAACACTTTCTACGCGATCCGCTAAGACGATTAATTCTTGAAGTTGTTCACGGTGACGTTGATGGTAGCGAACTAAAATATGATCGATAATTTCAGGATAAGTTGCATTAACCCAATATTCTTCAGGGTTTTCTGCTTTGCTATTTTGAAGCTCGGTTAAACGTGTTTCAATTTCTGCTAAATTTAATCCTTTTTCTGCCGCTGCATTTGCAAGTGTATCGGAACCACCACAGCAGAAATCCAAATCGTATTCGCGAAGTAGAGATGTTGAGCCGGGTACGCTGACAGCGATTTCACTTAATTTTTTATCTCCAAAAGACATAATGAATCTCCTTATTGATTAGGTAGAGTTAAAAAGTTGAGTGAAATACTAAGATAATGAAAGAAAAATGCAACGGATTTTTTAGCAAAGTATGATTTAAATCAAAGCTAAAAGTTAAAGTTACCGTGTTGTAGGTAGGTATTGATGCGTATTAAAGTGAAAGTTGCATTGCTTTGATGAGGTGTTATTATTCGAGCATAGAGAGGGGATAATAATGAAGCGAATCTATCGATTTTTGGCTATTGGCTTAGTGTTAGTGGTTTTAGGTGTTGGATATTTTCTTACGAATTTAACGATTTTTGACCATACATTTATTCAACTAAAAACATCACAAAAAGTGAGTTATATTCCTTTTAAAAACAAGTTAAATATGCAATGTGACAAGGCTGATTATTCAGTGCCTAAATTAGCCAGTTCTCGTTTTAATTTGATAACTTGGAATGTACATAAAGGGCAAGATAAAGGTTGGCAAGAAGATTTAGCGCAACTTTCTAAACAAGCGGATTTTGTGGTATTACAAGAGGCGACGCAGTATCAAAATTTAAGTACATTTTCGACCGCACTTTTTGTGTCCTCTTTTTCTTTTAAAGATCTCTTATCAGGTGTAAAAACATTCACCAACACGCAACCAGAATGGTATTGCGGTGGTGGCGTAGCTGAACCATTAATACGAATACCTAAGGTGGCAAGTGTGATGAATTTTCCATTAGAAAAAGGCGATAGTTTGCTACTTATTAATGTGCATTTAATTAATTTTGAATGGGGTATTTCCACTTATCAAACCCAGTTAGAGCAGCTATTTTCCTTTGTTGAAAATCATCAAGGTCCTATCATCATGTCTGGTGATTTTAATGCGTGGAATGAACGTCGTCTGAATTTAGTCAATAATTTGATACAAAAATATGGCTTAGATTCTGTGGCGCTCACTCAAGATGAGCGGGTTAGATTTTTAGGGTATCCACTGGATTATATTTTTACGCGAGGCGTAAAAGTGGTAAGTGCGACATCCGAAGTGGTTACTTCGTCAGATCATAATCCATTACTGATGGAATTCGAATTGGAATAAAGTGCGGTCAGATTTTTAGAAAAATTTAGGGCTAACGTAATGTTAGCCCTATGTATTAATTATTTAGTTTGGTTAATTAAGAATTGTGTTAATAAAGATACTGGACGACCCGTTGCACCTTTATTTGCACCTTGAAGCCAAGCTGTCCCCGCAATATCTAAATGTGCCCAAGTATATTTTTTCGTAAAATTAGAGAGGAATGCGCCAGCAGTAATTGCGCCTCCCCAGCGACCGCCGATATTGGCTAAATCAGCAAATGGAGATTTTAATTGCTCTTGATATTCTTCACTCAACGGTAATCGCCAAGCTTTATCGGTAGTTTGCTGTGCCGCTTTTAATAACTGTTCTGCTAAGGCGTCATCAGTTGAAACTAAGCCGCTGTTATGTTGGCCTAACGCCAACACGCAAGCACCTGTTAGGGTTGCGACATCAATCACATATTGCGGTTCAAAACGTTCTACATAGGTGAGCGCATCACAAAGTACTAAACGTCCTTCCGCATCTGTATTTAATACTTCTACGGTTAAACCATTCATTGTGGTGAGAATATCACCAGGGCGATAAGCATTGCCATCAGGTAAGTTTTCACAACCTGCTAATACACCAATGACATTTAATGGCAGATTTAATTCAGCAATGGCTTTCATCGTACCGAATACCGAAGCCGCACCGCACATATCGTATTTCATTTCATCCATATCTGCGGCAGGTTTTAAAGAAATACCGCCCGCATCAAAGGTTAAGCCTTTACCTACTAACACGATTGGTTTCGCATTTTTATCGGGCGCATTGTTGAAATGTAAAATAGACATATAAGCCGGATTTTGCGAACCGCGAGATACAGCTAAATACGCATTCATGCCAAGTTTTGTCATATCTTCTTCATCAATTACATCGAGGGAAAGTGCGGTTGATGTTTCGGCTAAATTTTTAGCTTGTTCTGCTAAATAAGCCGGTGTACAAATATTAGGTGGCATATTCGCGATATTACGCGCAGCTTTCACACCATTTGCAATGGCTTGAGCTTCTGCAATGGCTTGCTGAACTTGTGTGTCATCGGTATTAAAAATGATTTCTTGAAGTGAGATAGCATCCGCTTTTTTACTTTTAAATTCATCAAATTGATAAAGACTATGTTCGATGGTTTCAACGGTAAAACGCACATTCCAAAATAGATCGCGATCTTTAATTTCCACATCAGTTAAATTATTTATCGCTTGTTGAATATTTAATTCTTTTAATGTTTGGGTAACACGCTGGATGATTTGTTTAAATTGGCGCTCAGTCGTTTCGCCTTTTTTGCCACAACCCGCGACTAACACGCGTTTAGTCGCAAGATTTGGTAACGAATGAAGCAGAGTCGCTTGGCCAATTTTACCTGAAAGATCTCGGCTTTGGGCTAACTGACTGAGGTAGCCTTTTGTGATTTGTTCGATTTCATTGAAACTTTTTGTAAATTCGTTGTTCTCATAAATGCCGATGATAAGGCAATCGGTTGATTGAGAAAGTGCGGTTGAATTTGCTTGATATTTCATGTTATTTCCTTATGTTGCTAATTTGCTATTTAAATCAGTGAAAATAAGGTATCATACGCCATCTAAATTAGCCAGTTTCCCGTGTTTTTTAGTTAGAAAAAAGAATGATATTAACCCGATATTTAACAAAAGAAGTCTTTAAAAGCCAAATTGCGATTTTGTTTATTTTGCTTTTAATTTTCTTCAGCCAACAACTTGTTCGCGTGCTTGGTTCAGCGGCAAATGGTAAAGTGCCTGCCGATCTTGTATTCTCTTTACTCGGATTAGGGATGCCAACAATGGCGCAATTAATGTTGCCATTATGTTTGTTTATCGCCATTTTACTAACTTTCGGTCGACTTTATGCAGAAAGTGAGATCACCGTTATGCGAGCCTGCGGTGTGGGTCAACGTATTCTTGTTCGCGTGGCGTTAATTCTTTCTTTACTCACAGCGGGCTTGGCGGCTTACAACGCTTTGTGGCTTTCCCCATGGGCGATTCAAAAACAAGCAGCCATTGTTGAAGATGCTAAAGCAAATCCTACCATGGGTGCGTTGACTTCGGGTCAATTCATGTCCACAAGTAACAATAATTTCGTTTTATTCATTGATAAGATTAATGGTAATCAAATCAGTGATGTTTATCTTTTCCAAATGAAAGCCAAAGGGCAAACGAAGCCATCAGTGGTTACCGCTGAAAAAGGTGAGTTAAAAGCGTTACCAAATGGCGATCAAGTGCTAAATTTACAAAATACCTTGCGTGTCGAAGGGACTTCGGTACTGCCTGATTTCCGTATTACGCATTTTGATGATTATCAAGCGTATTTAGGCCATCAAGAGACAAATACAGAAAGTGATGAAGCGGCTGAATTATCTTTTGAACAATTATTAAAAGATAAAAGTCCCGCAGCCAAAGCAGAATTGCATTGGCGAATTACCTTAATTTTAGCCGTGCCTTTAATGGCGCTTATTGCTGTACCAATGAGTAAAGTAAATCCTCGCCAAGGCCGTTTTGCGAAAATCTTACCGGCATTATTGCTTTATTTAATTTACTTCTTATTACAAAGCTCATTTAAATCTGCGGGTGGCGCAGGTAAGCTTGATGCAGGTTTGTTAATGCCGTTGGTAAATATCGCCTTTTTAATTTTAGGGATTGTGCTGAATAGTTGGGATAGTACCGCTATGCATAAATTCCGTCGTGTATTCAGAAAAGGATAATAACAATGTTGATGAATACTCTTGATCGTTATATTGGTAAAAGCATCTTAGGGGCAATTTTTGCCACGCTATTTACGCTCGTTGGTCTTTCGGCCATCATTAAATTCGTAGAGCAATTCCGTAGCGTCGGGAAAGGAACTTATGATATTTGGCAAGCTGTGGCTTATACAGGTTTAACGATGCCAAAAGATGTAGAAACCTTTTTCCCAATGGCGGCCTTGTTAGGTGCCTTAATTGCGTTAGGTAATTTAGCCAGCCGAAGTGAATTAGTGGTAATGCAATCTGCGGGTTTTTCTCGCTTTAAAATTGGATTAGCTGTCATGAAAACGGCACTTCCACTGGTGCTTTTTACCATGATTATTGGTGAGTGGGGGATTCCACAAACTGAACAGTTTGCCCGTGATATGCGTACTCGTGCACTTTCCGGTGGTTCAATGCTTTCGGTGAAAAATGGTGTATGGGCAAAAGACGGTAATAATTTCGTTTATGTGCGTCGAATTAAAGATGATGCGAAATTAGAAGATATTTATATTTATACTTTTGATGACCAGCGTAATCTCACTCATTTAAAGCATGCGAATCAAGCACAATATTCTGCAGAAAATAATCAATGGCAGTTACGTCAAGTGAATAATTCAGCGGTATCAAAAGAGCAAATTATCACGACAAACCGTTTAACAGAAGATTGGGCGACGAGCTTAACGCCAGATAAATTAGGCGCAGTTTCATTACGTCCAACATCATTATCTATTTCAGGTTTGTATGAATATATTGCGTTCTTAAAACAAACAGGACAGGATTCTCGTCGTTTTGAATTAACCTATTGGCGTAAGATTTTACAGCCGGTTTCTGTGGGGGTAATGATGATGCTTGCATTGTCTTTCATCTTTGGTTCATTACGTAGTGTCACCGCAGGAGCTAGAATCGTAACGGGGATTTGCTTTGGATTCTTGTTCTATGTCGTTAATGAAATTTTTGGACAAATGAGTGTGGTATTTAATGCACCAGCCTTTTTAGGTGCACTGATGCCAAGCCTCTTATTTATGGCGATTATTTGGTGGCTACTCGCGAGAAAACGAGATTAATTGATACAAAAAGTGAAAAAGGCGAACTGATATAGTTCGCCTTTTTGTTCGCTAAAAAAGTGCGGTCAAAATTGACCGCACTTTAGGAATTTAATCTTCTTTAAATTCTCTCATCATTTCTTCTGCTTTTTTCACCATTTCTGCGGAACCGACGAAAAGTGGTACACGTTGGTGAAGTTCAGTTGGTTGAATATCTAAAATTCGATTGTAACCATCAGAGGCAATACCGCCAGCTTGTTCTGCTAAGAATGCAATTGGATTGCCTTCATAAAGTAAACGAAGTTTACCATTTGGATAGTTGGTTGCGCTTGGGTAAATGTAAATACCGCCTTTTAATAAGTTACGGTGGAAGTCTGCCACTAATGAACCGATATAGCGTGAGGCATAAGGGCGGTTAGTTGCTTTATCTTCTTCTTGGCAGTATTTAATGTATTTTTTTACCCCTTGTGGGAATTTGAGATATTGTCCTTCATTGATGGAATAGATTTTGCCCTCTTTTGGCATCTTCATATTTTCATGAGAAAGACAGAATGTACCGATAGATGGATCATAAGTGAAACCATTTACACCATGACCAGTGGTATAAACCAACATGGTAGACGAACCATATACGATATAACCCGCAGCCACTTGTTTATTACCTGGTTGCATAAAGTCTTCTAAGGTAACAGGTGAGCCAATCGGTGAAACGCGACGGTAAATAGAGAAAATCGTACCAACAGAAACGTTCACATCGATATTGGATGAACCATCAAGTGGGTCGGTCAAAATAATATATTTTGCATTGCGAGCACGTTCAGTATCAAAAGCGATGAAGCTTTCTTCTTCCTCTGAAGCAAAACCTGCCACTTCTTCACGTGACATAAGGGCTGCATTCATGGTGTTATGGGCGAATAAGTCCAATTTCATTTGGCTTTCACCTTGCACGTTTTCGACACCAGACTGACCAAGAATATTGGTTAAACCTGCTTTGTTGATATCACGATGAATGATTTTTGCTAATAAACGAATAGAAGACAAAATACCACTAAGTTCCCCTTTTGCATTTGGGTACTCTGCTTGGCGTTCAACAATAAATTCACTCAATGTTTTCATGTTTATTCCTTTTTTATAATTGTTAAATAAATAATAGACCCTTTTATTATATGTTATTTGGCACTTTTGATTGAGATCAAAATGTGAAGAATGAGATCTTTGTCACATTTTATTTTTGATACAAAACCTTGACAAAACCTATAAATATCCTTTAAAAGAGAGGTGTAACAAAAAAATAACAAATAACACAACATCAGAATAAAGGGTACCTTATGAATATAACCCCGATCAGCGAGTCGGCGGTGGTTTGCTCTTTACCGCCACCAGCTTCACTTCAACAACAACGCCAACTCTGGGCGTTTGCCAACCAACTACAGTCTGAGAAAGATATTGTAGAAGTTGTCGTGGGAATGAATAATCTCACGGTCTTCACTGATTTTTACGTGGATTTTGAGCCGCTTATTCAGCGCTTGGAACAACGTTGGGGAGAATTGAAAGTATCCACTTTTCAAGGTCGTCATATCGAAATTCCGGTAATTTATGGCGGCGAATTAGGTCAAGATTTATCTGAAGTGGCCAAATTACATGACACCACACCAGAACGAATTGTTCAAATGCATAGCGAACCGATTTATACGGTATATATGATTGGTTTCCAACCTGGTTTTCCCTATTTAGGTGGTTTACCTGAAAGCTTGCACACGCCACGTCGTGCTGTCCCAAGAACACTTGTTCCTGCCGGTTCTGTTGGTATTGGTGGGGCTCAAACGGGCATTTATCCCTTTTCCTCTCCTGGCGGATGGCAATTAATCGGTCATACTAAGCATGCGCTCTTTGACAAAAATCAAGCACAACCTACTTTATTACAAGCAGGAGATACGGTGAAATTTGTGGTGGAGGGGATTGAATTATGATTCATGTTATTGATGTGCAATCCCGCGCAACAATTCAGGATTTAGGCCGTTTTGGTTTACGTCGATTTGGGATTAGTCAATGCGGAGCAATGGATAAATTGGCGTTACGCGCTGGTAATATTTTACTAGGTAATACAGAGGATGCCCCAGCAATTGAAGTTCCTTTAGGTGGTATTACATTGCAATTCCAGCAAGATATGAATTTTTGTGTCACCGGGGCATTTTATGAAATGACCTTAGATGATAAACCGGTTTTTGCTTACTGGCGTTATCAGGCACGAGCTGGGCAAGTTCTGAAAATGATACGTGCAAAAATTGGTATGTATGGCTATTTATGTGTTCAAGGTGGTTTTACCTTACCCCAAGAATTGAACTCTTGTAGTACAGATCTCCGAGCTCAAATAGGAGGAATAGAAGGACGTGGTTTACAAGTGGGCGATCAACTGCAAACGGTAAATGCTCCTATTTTGCGTAGTGAAATTGGGATTGCACCTATTCCACTTAAACATACTATTCATGCGTTACCGTCCTCTGAATATCAGGCATTTAAACGAAAATCCCAATATTATTGGTGGCGAAGTAAATGGACGTTGCAAAGCAACAGTGATCGCATGGGTTATCGTTTTCAAGGGCAAAAATTAGAATTAAAGCAACCGCTGGAAATGCTCTCTCATGCTATTCAATTTGGTAGCGTACAAGTGCCACCAAGTGGTCAACCAATTATTTTAATGGCTGATGCACAAACTACGGGCGGTTATCCCAAAATTGCCAATGTGATCGATGCGGATCTTGGTGCGTTGGCACAGGTACGTTTAGGCTCAACCATTCAATTCGAGGCAGTTAGTTTAGAACAAGCCGCAAAATTGCGTCGTAAAAATGAGATATACCTCGATCAAATTAGGAGAATTGTCGATGAAAAAAATTGATTTAAATGCTGATATTGCTGAAGGTTTTCCTTTTGATGAGGCCTTATTAAAATTACTTTCTTCTGCCAATATTGCTTGCGGTTTACATGCTGGTGGAGCAAAAGAAATGCAAAGTGCGGTCAGATTTGCGAAAGAAAACCAGGTGCGTATAGGGGCTCATCCAGGCTTCCCTGATCGAGAAAATTTTGGGCGAACTCAGATGGATTTACCTGAACAGGAATTAATTGCGCATTTACGGTATCAGCTTGGTGCCTTAAAAGCGATTTGTGATGGGGAAGGCACGGAAATTAGTTATGTTAAGCCACACGGAGCTTTATACAATCAAGCTGCGAAAGATGAAAAGTTGGCACGTTTAATTGCACAAACAATTCGTCAATTTGATTCTAATTTAAAATTAATGGGATTGGCAGGTAGCTTAATGTTACGCGTAGCTGAGGAAGAAGGTTTACAAACCATTTCTGAAGTGTTTGCGGATCGCCACTATATGCCTGATGGGAGTTTGGTACCTCGTTCGCAACCGAATGCAATGGTGGAGTCTGATGAGGAAGCCATTCAACAAGTGTTACAAATGGTAACAGAAGGTCAAGTCAAAGCCATTGATGGAAGCCTTGTGCCAGTAAAAGCAGAAAGTATCTGTTTACATGGCGATAATCAACATTCTCTACAATTTGCGGCACGCATTGTGGAAGAATTAGAAAAAAATCATATAACAATAACGGCATAAGCCGAATAAACATAACACACAACATCAACTTAACAAGGGAGGTGCTTTATGGCATCAATCACTCACCGCCGAAATGCGGTGCTGGGGGCGGCATTTTTAATGGCGACTTCAGCAATAGGTCCGGGCTTTTTAACTCAAACGGCAACTTTTACAAACACCTTATTAGCCAGTTTTGGCTTTGTGATTTTGCTATCGATTTTGTTAGATATTGGTGCTCAACTTAATATTTGGCGAATTGTGGTGGTATCAGGAAAACGAGCACAAGATATTTCTAATGCGGTTTTCCCTGGCGCAGGATATTTCCTTGCAGCACTTATTGTGATGGGTGGGCTCGCGTTTAACATTGGTAATGTGGGAGGTGCAGGTCTTGGTTTAAACTCGATGTTTGGTATTGCACCAGAAACAGGGGCGATCATTAGTGGTATTATTGCCATTTTAATTTTCTTGCGTAAAGAAGCGGGATTATTAATGGATCGTTTTGCCCAATTAATGGGTTTTATCATGATTGCACTCACATTTTATGTCATGTTTAAAACGGAACCACCTGTTGTTGAGGCGGCATATCGCACCTTTATTCCAGAAAAAATTGATCCTATTGCTATTGTGACATTAGTTGGCGGAACCGTAGGGGGTTATATTACCTTTGCAGGAGCGCATCGTTTATTAGATGCAGGCATTCAAGGTGAAAAAGCCATGGCAGAAGTGAGTCGCAGTTCTGTATCGGCTATTTTGATCGCCTCAACTATGCGAATTGTGTTATTCCTCGCGGTACTTGGCATCGTGGTAAAAGGCGTTCCCCTTAATCCTAAAAACCCTGCTGAAACACCTTTTGAATATGTGGCAGGCAATTTCGGTCAAGTGTTATTTGGCGTCGTGATTTGGGCGGCTTCGATTACATCAGTGATTGGGGCGGCTTATACTTCAGTTTCCTTCCTAACCAGCCTTTGTCCAACTATTGAACGTAACCGTAATCGTTGGATTATCGCCTTTATCGTGATTTCTACGGTTGTTTTGGTGACTGTCGGAAAACCTGCAGCGGTATTAGTCTTTGTGGGTACATTGAATGGTTTAATTCTCCCAATTGCACTCGCATTAATTCTGCTAGCCGCTTACCGAAGTGACATTGTTGGAAGCTATAAACATCCAATTTGCTTAGCTTTTGCGGGCTGGTTTGTAGTGATTATCATGGCGATATTAAGTGGAAAAACCATAATTTCTTATGTGTCCAGTTTTCTTAGTTAACGATAAAATGCCCGCAAAAGTGCGGGTATTTTTATATCTATTTTTTGCTAAAACAATATGCGCAAACGTTTGCTTTTGTGTTTTTGTCGTATTAGAATGCCTCGATTTTTTATTCGGGAGGAGATTATTTCATGAGTTCGGAAAATTTTAGTTTAAAACCTGTTCCTTTAAATGAGCGAAAAGGTGCGGTAGCGTTAACATTTGTTATGTTAGGTTTAACATTCTTTTCAGCGAGTATGTGGACAGGGGGAACATTAGGGACATCGTTAACCTATAATGATTTCTGGCTTGCCGTTATTTTAGGCAACCTAATGTTAGGTATTTATACCTCTTTTCTTGGGTATATCGGGGCTAAAACAGGATTAACCACGCATATTTTAGCGCGCTATTCCTTTGGTATCCGAGGCTCTTGGTTACCCTCCTTATTGCTTGGTGGCACTCAAGTTGGTTGGTTTGGTGTTGGCGTGGCGATGTTTGCAATCCCAGTTAATAAAGTAACGGGTATTGATGTGAATTATTTAATTCTTGGCTCGGGTTTATTGATGACGATTACGGTCTTCTTTGGTATTTCAGCACTGACGATTCTTTCCACTATTGCGGTGCCTGCTATTGCCGTATTAGGTTCTTACTCCGTTTATCTTGCTGTGACTAATGCCGGTGGCTTAGAGGTGTTGGAACATATTGTGCCAAAAGAAAGCATTTCACTCTCAATGGCGATCACATTAGTTGTGGGCTCCTTCATTAGTGCAGGCTCATTAACTGCCGATTTTGTTCGATTTGGTCGAAAAGCAAAGCAAGCAATCATTATTAGTATGATTGCTTTCTTTTTAGGTAACTCATTAATGTTTATTTTTGGTGCAGCTGGTGCAGCAGTAACGGGAATGTCAGATATTTCTGATGTGATGGTTGCTCAAGGTCTTATTATTCCAGCCATTATTGTGCTCGGTTTAAATATTTGGACGACAAATGATAATGCGCTTTATGCTTCTGGTTTAGGTTTTGCGAATATTACGGGATTAAGTAGCCGCACTTTATCTGTCGTCAATGGTATTATCGGAACCTTATGTGCCTTGTGGTTATACAATAATTTTGTTGGCTGGTTGACCTTCTTATCTTCGGCAATTCCTCCTGTTGGTGGCGTTATTATTGCTGATTATATTTTACGTCGTAAAGCCTATGAGAATTTTGAACAAGCTAAATTCTTAAATATAAATTGGACTGCGATTGTTTCAGTTATTGTTGGTGTGGCTTGTGGTAAATTATTACCAGGCATTATCCCTGTGAATGCGGTGATTGGTGGGGCAGTTACCTATTTGGTTTTAACACCATTACTCGGTAAAAAATTAGCGATGAAATAAGGAAAAATAATGTTAGTTAAAAATGTACATATTCATAATCGCGAAGGGTTATGGCAGATTTTAATTGAAGAAGGAAAAATTAGTCGAATTTTTTCTCAAGATGAGGTTTTTAATTATTCAGGTGAGATATTCGATGGTGAAGAAGGTATTGTTTATCCTCCATTCGTCGAGCCTCATATTCATTTAGATGCAACACAAACCGCAGGGCAGCCTAATTGGAATCAATCGGGTACCTTATTTGAAGGGATTGAACGTTGGGCTGAGCGTAAATCATTATTAAGCCATGAAGATGTAAAATCTCGAGCATGGAAGACATTAAAATGGCAGATTGCAAATGGGGTTCAGCATGTCCGTACTCATGTTGATGTTTCTGATCCAACATTAACTGCATTAAAAGCCATGCTCGAAGTCAAAAAAGAAATCGCTCCTTGGGTAGATTTACAGATTGTGGCATTTCCACAAGAAGGTATTTTGTCTTATCCAAATGGTGAGAAACTATTAGATCAGGCGATGGAGATGGGCGCTGATGTTGTT
>CAUETL010000032.1:0-14621 GCA_959020685.1 Parahaemophilus parainfluenzae
GATGAAGAAAACGGTGGGCAACATTGGCGTGAAAGCCTCTGGCGGTATTCGTGATACTCAAACCGCACTAGCAATGATTGAAGCAGGTGCGACACGAATTGGTGCAAGCGCAGGGATTGCGATCGTAACGGATGTTTCCGGTAATACCTCAAGTAATTACTAATCGATAATAAAAAGGAGATTGAAGTGGATGCCTCAATCTCCTTTTTTCACCATCAAAGACTTAATTAAGCTTTAATTTGTCCTTTCAAGAAATCTAACAACTGATCTTTTGCAATCATTTGTTTTTCACCGGTACGGCGATTTTTGTATTCGATTTCGCCATTTGCGAGATTTTTCTCACCAATCACTACCATGTGTGGCACACCGATAAGTTCCATATCTGCAAACATCACACCTGGGCGTTCTTTACGATCATCAAAGATCACTTCTACACCTTGTGCTTGTAAAGTGCGGTACAATTCTTCGGCATATTCTTGAACGCTTTCAGATTTATGCATATTCATTGGTACAACAGCAACTGTGAATGGCGCAATTTCATCTGTTGGCCACACAATACCGCGATCATCAAAATGTTGTTCAATCGCCGCAGCGACCACACGCGTTACACCAATGCCGTAACATCCCATGGTTACGACCATTGGACGACCATCTTCACCTTGAACGGTTGCATTCATCGCTTCTGAGTATTTTTTACCTAATTGGAAGATATGACCCACTTCGATACCACGTTTAATCAATAAGGTACCTTTACCATCTGGGCTTGGGTCACCTTCAACCACGTTACGAATATCCGCCACTTTTGGTAACGCCACATCGCGTTCCCAGTTGATATTGAAGTAATGTTTACCATCAATGTTTGCACCCGCGCTGAAATCAGACACTAATGCCACTGAACGGTCAATAATCACTGGAATATTGAGATTAACAGGACCTAATGAACCGACACCTGCACCAATTTTTGCTTTGATAACAGCTTCGTCTGCAAACTCAAATGGTGAAGCCACTTCAGGTAATTTTTCTGCTTTAATTTCATTTAATTCATGGTCACCACGAATGACTAATGCCACTAACGGTTGCTCTTCGCTTGCCCCTTTTACGATTAAGGTTTTAACCGTTTTCTCAATTGGCAAATTGAATTGTTCTACCAACTCAGCAATGGTTTTTGCATTTGGCGTATCAACTAATTCCATTGCTTTCGTTGGCGCGGCACGTTCACCAATCGCCACCGCTTCTGCTAATTCAATGTTTGCTGCGTAATCAGATTCCGTAGAGAAAATCACATCATCTTCGCCACTGTTTGCTAGCACTTGGAATTCATGTGACGCGCTACCACCGATAGAACCAGTGTCTGCTTGTACTGCACGGAAATCTAAACCTAAGCGATTGAAAATATTGCTGTAAGTTTGGTACATCACATCATAAGTTTGTTGCAAGCTCGCGTGATCAGCATGGAAAGAATACGCATCTTTCATGATAAATTCACGCGAACGCATTACACCGAAACGAGGACGTACTTCATCACGGAATTTAGTTTGAATTTGGTATAAATTGATTGGAAGTTGTCTGTATGATGACACTTCGCGGCGAACTAAATCCGTAATCACTTCTTCATGTGTTGGACCTAAAACAAAGTGACGATTACCACGATCTTCAAAACGAAGTAATTCGGGGCCATATTGTTCCCAACGACCTGATTCTTCCCATAATTCTGCTGGTTGCACGACTGGCATTTTGATTTCAAGTGCGCCGCTTTTATCCATTTCTTCACGGATGATTTTTTCTACTTTACGGAGCACGCGCCAGCCGGTTGGCATCCAGTTATAAAGACCTGAAGCAAGAGGACGAATCATCCCTGCGCGAAGCATCAATTGATGGCTCACAATGGCCGCTTCAGCTGGGGTTTCTTTTAATGTTGAGAATAAATATTGACTTGTACGCATTGAATTAACCTTAGATTCTAAGCATTGAGAAAAAATTGGTGAGAGTATAACAAAAAGTGCGGTCATTTTTAACCGCACTTTTTTCTGAGAAAAGATTATCTTCTCGGTAAATATCTAACTGGATCGACAGATTTACCTTTATAACGGATCTCGAAGTGAAGTTTCACAGCATTGGTTCCTGTACTACCCATTTTCGCAATCTCTTGACCCGCTTTCACTTCTTGTTGATCGCTCACAAGGATCTTGTCGTTGTGTGCATAAGCACTTAAGAAATCATCATTATGTTTGATGATGATTAAGTTACCGTAGCCACGTAATGCGTTACCCGCATAAACAACACGTCCGCTCGCTGCAGCTTTAACCTCTTGTCCGCGAGAACCACTGATATCAATCCCTTTGTTACCACCATCCGAGTTAGAGAAGCCTTGGATCACGTTGCCTTGGGTTGGCCATTGCCATGCCACATTCGATGCAACTGGTGCCACAACGTTCGCATTAACTGGTGTATTGTTTGTGGTTTCCACTTGTGTTGTCGTTGTCACCGGTGTGCTAGGTGTATTGTTGGTAAACGCTGGTGTTGATGCGCCACCTGTTGCAACACCTGATTTAATTGGACCAATTACCGTACCATCAGAACCAATTTGAGTCCCGTTTGCACCTGGTGTATAAGTCACTTCTGGCTCAGCAGGGGCTGCCGGTGCAGCTGGTGCTGTCGTTTTCACTGGTACAGTCGTGGTAACCGTTTTAGTTGAACAATTAGAAATTTTTAACGTTTGGCCCACACTTAAGCTATAAGGCTCTTTCATATTATTCATGCTTGCCAAATCTTTCACGTCCATACCGGTCAAGTAAGCGATTAAGAACATGGTATCGCCTTTGTTTACTTTATAGGTATTTCCTTTGTATGAACCTTTTTGAATTTGGCTGTAATCCGGTGCATTAGTATTTGGATTACGAGGCACGTTGATTGCGCCAGAGCTGGTGCAATCAGAAACCGTTTTGGTTACTGTTTTAGTTTGTGGTTGAACCGGTGCTGGAGCTGGCGTTGGTTTAGGCTGAGCTGCAGCAGGTTGTTGAACCGGTTGATAAGTCGGTTGGAAACTTGGTTGTGGTGTTTGAGTTCCTGTTGGCACGCTATTGCCCATGGTATTTGGCATCGTATTTTGTTGGATTTCTGGCTGCCATGTACCGCTCGAATTATTATCAACAGGCTGCATTACACCCGGAGAAAGTGTGCCATCTACATTTTCAATTGGCGCAGGGCTATTTGAACTACACGCCGTTAAAATAGCGATACTCACAGGGAGCAATAAAAACGATTTTTTCATTTATTCTTCCTTTAACATTAAATTTATTTCATTTGATTTGGCATCGAATTCTTTTCAATTTCCGGCATAAAGCTACCACCGGCAACCGCTCCCGTTCCTTCTACGGGTTGCATAATACCATTAGGCAATGCATCGGGATCTTGTTTTTGTGGTTCTCCTGTACATGCTGAGATCAGCAATGCACTCGAGATAATTAAGAGTAATTTATTCATAAAAAAGGTCATCCTGTTATTTTAAAATAAGATAAGCAATCACAGCTAGAGCAACCACACTCCAACCAATGATTTCAATAGATTTACGTAATTTCGCGGCGAATTTCTCTCCGCCCCATGCGGCCAGTTTTGCCACTAAAATAAAACGAGCAAAACGCGATACAAATGCGGTTATCACAAAGGGTATAAATGCCATTTGCATCACACCAGCACAAATGGTGAAAACTTTGTAAGGAATTGGGCTAAAACCGGCAACAAAGACCACTAAAATACCCCATTCTTTAAACCACGCCATGGCCTGCTCCCAAGCGGCTTGGTAACCCCATTGTTGAATATAGCCTTGAACCCAATCAAAGGCATAGTAACCAATAGCATAACCAATCATTCCACCGACAACCGAAGCAATCGTGGTATAAAGTGCAAAACGAAATGCACTTTTCGGTTTTGACATTGACATCGGAATCAACATCACATCCGGTGGAACAGGAAAAAAAATAGCCTCAATAAAACTCACAAAGGATAACCAAAACACGGCAAAGCGATGTTTTGACCATTGCATTGTTTTATCATACATCGCACCAAAAATATTCATTCACTTATCCTTTATTGCTTCAATAGGGAAAATTCGTTTCAAAACGGCACATTATTCACTTTCCAGCCAATCTTGTAAAGCAGCAATTGACTGATGAGCCGTAAGATCCGCTTGAATTGGCGTAATGGCAACATAACCATTTTTTACCGCATGAAAATCTGTGCCTTCACCATCATATTCTGGCAAGCCTGACGGGCCAATCCAATAAATATTTTCGCCACGAGGATCTTCTTGTTTAATTACTTCCGCAGCGGATGAGCGATAGCCTAAATGACACACTTTAATGCCTTTGAGTTCTTCGTAAGGCAAATCCGGCACATTGATATTGATCACTTCGCGTTTATTCAATAATTGAGGATGTAATTTTGGAATTAAATCACACACCACGCGAGCGGCGGTTTCATAATGCAGACGACCATCTAAAGATACCGCAATAGCTGGCAACCCTAAATGTCGACCTTCCAATGCTGCAGCCAAGGTGCCTGAATACAAGGTATCATCACCCATGTTACAACCTGCATTAATACCTGATACGACAAGATCCACTTGGCCAGATAAAAAACCGTTTAATGCCAAATGCACACAATCTGCAGGGGTGCCATTCACGCAATAATCACCACTATCTAAATGACGAGGGCGAAGCGGCTCAACAAGCGTTAATGAGCTTGATGCCGCGCTACGATTACGATCGGGCGCAACGATCACCACATCGGCAATTTTTCGTAATTCTTTTGCTAAAACTTGAATCCCTTCGGCGTGAAAACCGTCATCATTGCTGACTAAAATTCGCATTATTCTTCTTCCTTAATATTCACTAACTCTCGCACCAATGCAGTCGCATAACTCCCTGCCGGCAAATAAAACGAGAGTTTCAATCCTTCTTCAACAAACGTCCAATGGAAATCTTTTGCTTGCATCAATAAAGGGCGGCGAGCGGCTTTCATTCTTTCTTGTTTCATTAATTCTTGGAAAACCTGATGTTCCAAAACCACTTGATTTTCGACCGCACTTGCGGATAAATTTTCTTCGCCAATTAAAGGCGCGGTCAGCAAAATATCTTGCTCGTTCAAACGTTGCTGTAAAACCGCTAAATCTTCATTTTCATCGGCTTTAAACCAACTGTGCGATCCGTTTAATTGCACAATATCGTCTCTTAGAACCTGATCTGCCACATTTTGTTCAATTCGTGCTGCTACAACTAAATTAAAAATTTCGCTGCGAGCTGCAGAAAGGTAAAAACTGCGTTTTTTACGATCTTTGACCTTAATCTCCCCTTTCGCCCAACGAATCGCTTGAGTCAGATTATGGCCATCACGCCCAAAACGTTGTTCGGTAAAGTAGTTAGGGAAACCGTATTTCGCCACAAAATTTAAGCGCTCATTTAATTCATCACTTTCTTTTGCGCCACGCAATAAAATCTCAAAAGCATTTCCTTGAAGACTGCCCGTGCGAATTTTACGATTGTGGCGAGTCACTTCTAAAATCTCGACACCTTCCAATTGAAATTGGCTAAAATCTGGCGTTTCTTTACCTGGCATTTGCAAACAAAACCATTGTTCTGTAATACCATGGCGATCTTTCAAACCGGCATACCCCATATTTCGATCAGAGATACCCGCAAACTTCGCGAGTTTTTCGCCCACAAACAACGTATTACAATCTGTTTTACGGATTTTTACCGCCACAAATTCGCCTTCGCCTGACATTTCATAGCCCAGATCTTCTTTCACAATAAAATCAGCGAACGCTTGCTTTAAAAGTGCGGTTGTTTTTGGCGGTGTTTTTAAGGTGAAATAAGGGAGATGTTTGACCATTTTTTTCGTTCTAAAATAAGAAAGCCCAACTTTTTTCGCTGCAATAAATAGCGTGATCAGCTGGGCATGTTAAGCACAATTTATTCGCGCAGAATTTTAACCTTTCCGCCCCTTCAAGGCAAACTGAAATGAGCATAAATTTTTAGCGACATTTTCATCTTTATCCCCTACAATGACCGCACTTTTTCTGACAAAAGGAATGCCTTATGACGAACTTTAACGAACTTCAAGAAGAAACCCGTGAAATCATTACGGACTTATTAAATGATGGCAGCGATCCGGATGCCCTTTATATTATCGAACATCACATCGCCCATTATGATTTTGATACCTTAGAAAAAATTGCCGTGGATGCTTTCAAAGCGGGCTATGAAGTGTCAGAAGCAGAAGAATTTGAAGATGAAAATGGCAAGGTCATTTTCTGTTTTGACATCATCAGTGAAGTGGAATTAAAACCTGAAATTATCGATGCACAACAAAAAGAAATTTTACCATTAGTCGAAAAATATAAAGGCATTTATGATGGCTGGGGCACGTATTTTGAAGATCCAAATGCCGAGGACGATGAATACGGTGATGACGGCGAATTTTTTGACGATGAAGATGTCGAAGACGACAACGAACGTTTACATTAATAATAACAAAGGGCGTATTAAACCGCCCTTAATTTTTATCTTACCCAAATAGGAATGAAACAATGAAACTCAAAACGCTTTCTTTAGCATTACTTGCCTTGCCTATCGCTTCTTTTGCAACAGAACCCGTATTTCATCAGTCAACGGATGTCAGCTTTAGTGTTGAAGCTGAAAGAGAGGTAGAACGAGATTTATTGCAAGTGTCCCTTTTTTACCAAGCGGAAGGCAATGATTTATCCGCACTCAATAAAACTATGGCGGAAAAAATGAATAAAGCCATTGAGTTGGCAAAAGCACAAAGTGCGGTTGAAATTAAAGATAATTCTCGCAATACCTGGATTCGCTATGACAATAAAGGCAAACAACAAGGCTGGATTGCGCGTGCAGAATTAACCTTAGAAAGTAAAGATTCTCAAGCATTATCAACATTAGTACATGAATTAGATGGCGTATTAGCCATTGATCGCGTAAGTGCCTCTGTTTCACGTGAGAAATTAAGTAGTTTAGAAAATGAATTAACCAAAGAGGCTTTAGCAAAAGTTAAAGATAAAGCCCTATTAATTCAAGAATCTTTGCAGATGAAAGGTTATCACACACAAAGCCTTGACGTATCTTCTGCCAATGATTCAGCGAATGATTTTCGCCCTTATGCCGCAGGGGCAATGATGGCAAAAAGTTTCTCTTACTCGGATGAAAAAGATGAAACTTACACTCAAAGTGGCAAAGAGAAAATTAAAGTCAGTGTGAATGCTCGAATTGCATTGCTTAAAGAATAATTTTCTATACAATGAATGACGATTTTTTTAATAAGGAAAACACTATGAAAATAGCAAAAAATACGGTTGTGAGTATCGCTTACCAAGTACGTACTCAAGACGGTGTATTAGTTGATGAAGCACCAGCAAATCAACCATTAGAATATTTACAAGGCCACAATAACTTAATCATTGGTCTTGAAAATGCCTTAGAAGGTAAAGAAGTTGGCGACAAATTTGAAGTGCGTGTTCAACCAGAAGAAGGCTACGGCGAATACAATGAAAACATGGTTCAACGTGTACCAAAAGATGTATTCCAAGGTGTAGATGAAGTGGTGGTTGGTATGCGTTTCTTAGCAGATACAGATATCGGCCCAGTTCCTGTTGTGATCACTGAAGTGGATGGCGATGAAGTGGTGGTTGATGGTAACCACATGTTAGCGGGTCAAGAATTACACTTCACTGTGGAAGTTGTTGGCATCCGTGAAGCAACATTAGAAGAAATTGCTCACGGTCACGTGCATGGTGCACACGATCATCACCACCATCACGATGATGAAGATGGTCACGGTTGTGGTTGCGGCGGTCACGGTCATCACCACCATGATCACGATCATGGACACGGCGGTTGCTGTGGCGGTGGTCATAAACACGATCATGATCACGGACACGGTCATGGCGGCTGTGGTTGTGGCGGTCACTAATCTTAATCTAGAGATTAAAACTAGAGATAAAAAAAGTGCGGTTAAAAATAACCGCACTTTTTCTTTATCTAAACTTTCATTACAGAATGAATCGACTTAAATCTTCATTCTCAATCACTTCACCTAATGCCTCAATCACATAGGCCGCATCAATATTCACGGTTTGTCCGTTCATATCGCTCGCATCAAATGAGATTTTATCCATTAAACGCTCCATAACGGTATGTAAACGTCTTGCACCGATATTCTCCGTTTTCTCATTCACTCGGAATGCAGCTTCGGCAATCTTCTTAATGGCATCTTGTGTAAATTCAATGCTCACGCCTTCTGTCGCCATAAGCGCTTTATATTGCTCCGTTAAAGACGCATTTGGCTCAGTTAGAATACGCTCAAAATCCTCTGCCGTTAATGCTGATAATTCAACACGAATCGGCAAACGACCTTGCAACTCTGGGATTAAATCCGATGGACGCGCCACTTGGAATGCGCCCGATGCAATAAAGAGAATATGATCGGTTTTCACCATCCCGTGTTTCGTATTCACCGTTGAACCTTCCACTAATGGCAATAAGTCACGTTGCACACCTTCACGAGAAACATCGGCACCACTGTATTCGCCTTTTTTACAGATCTTGTCGATCTCATCAATAAACACGATACCATTTTGCTCAACTGCATCGATGGCTTTTTGTTTCAATTCTTCAGGATTGATCAATTTTGCTGCTTCATCGTCAATTAAGGTTTTTAATGCATCCTTAATTTTCATTTTGCGTTTTTTAGTTTTATCCGAACCTAAACTTTGGAACATGGATTGCAACTGATTAGTCATTTCTTCCATGCCTGGAGGTGCCATGATTTCTACGCCCATTGAAACGCCCGCAGACACATCAATTTCGATTTCTTTATCGTCTAATTGACCTTCACGTAATTTTTTACGGAACGCTTGGCGAGTGCTGCTGTTGGTATCGTGGTTTTCGACTTCACCCCATTGATTTTTCGGTGGTGGTAGTAATGCATCTAAAATACGATCTTCCGCCGCATCTTCGGCTTTCGCACGATTTTTCGCAATTTCTTGTTGGCGAACCAATTTCATCGCACTGTCCGTTAAATCCCGGATAATGGAATCCACTTCTTTCCCCACATAGCCCACTTCGGTGAACTTGGTTGCTTCCACTTTAATGAATGGCGCATTGGCTAATTTTGCAAGACGACGTGCAATCTCGGTTTTACCCACACCCGTTGGCCCAATCATTAAAATATTTTTAGGGGTGACTTCATGGCGAAGTAGTTCTTGCAACTGCATTCTTCTCCAACGGTTACGTAATGCGATCGCAACCGCTCTTTTCGCCTCTTTTTGGCCGATAATATGTTGATCTAATTCGGAAACAATTTCACGAGGGGTCATTTCAGACATAATTTTTCCTTATTTATTCGGTAATTCTTCGATAGTGAAATTTGTATTGGTAAACACGCAAATATCACCGGCAATTTTTAAAGATTTTTCCACAATTTCACGAGCTGATAAATCAGTATTCTCCACCAACGCACGGGCTGCCGATAATGCATAATTACCGCCAGAACCAATGGCTAAAATCTGATCGGCCTCTGGTTGCACCACATCACCAATACCGGTAATGATTAAACTTTCTTTTTCATCCGCCACAATCAACATTGCTTCTAATTTGCGTAACGCTCGATCAGTTCGCCAATCTTTGGCTAATTCTACAGCGGCTTTTAACAAATGCCCTTGATGCATTTCTAATTTACGCTCAAATAATTCAAATAAGGTGAACGCATCGGCTGTACCACCTGCAAAACCGGCTAAAACTTTGCCATTATATAAACGGCGTACTTTACGGGCATTCCCTTTCATAACGGTGTTGCCTAATGAAACCTGTCCATCGCCTCCAACAACCACTTGGCCATTACGACGTACGCTTACAATTGTTGTCATTCTTTTATCCTTCTTTTAAGAAAAGTTATTCGTTATATGGCGTTCGATTCAGCCAAATTCAAGGGGTAATTTTTCTTTGATGCTTTATTAAACAATCATCTGAAAAAAATGTGATAAAGATCACTTTTTTAAATAGCAAACGATTGCTATTATTTCACACCCATATTTTAAAGGGATATGATTTGTTACAAGTAAAACAAACTACTTAATGAGGAAAACATGAAAAATTTACTTAAACTTTCTGCCATTGCAGTTTTAGCGGCAAGCGCAGTCTCTACTTTTGCATCAAACAAAGAACCTTACACTGAACAAGGTACGAATGCTCGTGAAATGACAGAGCAAAAGCCGATTCACTGGATCTCTGTTGAACAATTAAAAAAAGAATTGGAAGGCAAAGCACCAATTAATGTGAGCTTCGACATTGACGATACTGTCCTTTTCAGTAGCCCTTGTTTCTATCACGGCCAAGAAAAATACTCACCAGGTAAAAATGATTACTTAAAAAATCAAGATTTCTGGAATGAAGTAAATGCGGGTTGTGACCAATATTCTATTCCAAAACAAATTGCGGTGGATTTAATTAATATGCACCAAGCACGTGGTGACCAAATTTATTTCATTACCGGTCGTACAGCAGGTGATAAAGATGGTGTGACACCTGTGCTACAAAAAGCCTTTAATATTAAAGACATGCATCCTGTAGAATTCATGGGTGGTCGCAAACTTCCAACTAAATATAATAAAACACCGGGTATTATTGAGCACAAAGTAAGTATTCACTATGGTGACAGCGATGACGATATCCTAGCCGCAAAAGAAGCAGGTATTCGTGGTATTCGTTTAATGCGTGCCGCTAACTCCACTTACCAACCAATGCCAACCCTTGGTGGCTACGGCGAAGAAGTATTGATTAACTCTAACTACTAATCTTTATAAAAAAAGTGCGGTTATTTTGACCGCACTTTTCTTACCTAATTAACAATCTTAATTTTTAAAAAGTTTCTGGGAATATGCTAAAATTTTTCTGTTTCCAGGAGCCTATTTATGTCAGAACTCACCTCTAATCAATATTTAATCATCATTGCCGTGCTGGTTTTCATCAGCATTGTGATGCTTTTTCTATTAAGCCGCAGCAAACGAGATACGCAAGAATTACAACAAGATCTCAATAAAACTATCGAAGATTACAATCAATTAGCGGAGCGTTTTGATTCTTTAAGTGCGGTCAAAAATCAATTAGAACAACAAGCCGTTAAAGCACAAACTCATGCAGAAGGTTTGCAAACTCGCCTGAATGAACGTGATGAAAAAATCCAATATTTAGAAAAAGAATTGGATGAAGAACAGCTCCGTCATGATCAAATTGGCGGGCAAATCACCGCATTAAAAGAACGTTTTGGGATTGCATCCGCTCAAGCCGAAAGCTTGCAAGGTCAATTACAACAAGCTCAGGAAAATCTACTTAGAAAAGAACAAGAGCAGCAAAAAACACAGGAAAAATTGACCGCACTCTCACAAGAATTAACAGAATTAAAAACGACGCTTTCTGAAAAAGAAAAACATTTTGCTGAACAGCAACAGCATATTGAGCAATCCAAACAACAGCTTGGTGTGGAATTCCAAAATCTGGCCAACCGTATTTTGGAAGAAAAAAGCCAATCCTTTAATCAAACCAATCAAACCGCATTGGAAATCTTGTTGAAGCCTTTCCGTGAACAAATCGAAGGCTTTCAAAAACGAGTCAATGAAATCCATTCGGAATCGGTGAAAGGCAATGCGGGTTTAGAAGCGGAAATCAAAAAGGTGTTGGAAATTGGCTTAAACATGTCGAAAGAAGCCAATAATTTAACCTCTGCACTAAAAGGTGAAAAGAAAACCTTAGGTAACTGGGGAGAAGTGCAACTTGAGCGTGCACTTCAGTTGGCTGGTTTAATTGAGAACGTGCATTACAGTGCACAAGCCCATTTTAAAGATGAGCAAGGCGGTCGAAACTATCCTGATTTTGTGCTGAATCTGCCCGATGAAAAAAACATTATCATTGATAGCAAAATGTCATTGAATGCTTATGAAAGTGCGGTCAATTCTGAGGATGAATTTGAACGTGAGCGTTTACTAAGGGAGCATATTAAAGCCCTGAAAAATCACATTGATGACTTGCACCGCAAGGATTACAGCAATTTGATTGGCATGCGCAGCCCTAATTTTGTCTTGATGTTCATCGCTGTAGAACCCGCTTATATTGAAGCCTTAAAATTAGACCCAAGTCTGTTTAATTATGGGTATGAGAAAAATGTCATTATGGTTTCACACACAACTCTCATGCCAATTTTACGCACAGTGGCAAATTTATGGCGTATCGAACGAGGTAATGCTGAGGCGAAAGAAATCGCAGAAAAAGCAGGCGAAATTTACAACCAGATTTGCTTGGTAGCAGAACGTTTGAGCAAACTGGGCAATACCCTTTCCACCGTAAGTAATCAATATAACAGTACTGTTACCGCTCTTGTGGGCCAACAAGGTTTAGTGGGGAAAGTAGAGCGATTTAAAGACTTGTCAGCGAAGGCTAACAAGAGCATGCCAAACGTTGAATTGCTCAATAATGACGTGGATTTAACGCGACTCTCCCTTATCACTACCGAGAACGGGGTAAAATAAAGCATACCTGTTGAATTTTTCTTTAAAAGCGGCTATTTTCTTGCCGCTTTTTTATTTGAATTTTTTATTTGTGGGGAATTTTATGACAACGGAACAAAAAGAAATCACGGATCCATGTGCAAAATATAACGAACAAACCAGTTTTCTAAGCAAAACAATTTTTGCAAGCCGTTGGTTACAAGTGCCTATTTACTTAGGTTTAATTGTCGTGCAAGGCATCTATGCCTACAAGTTTATGAAAAACTTGTGGTATCTCATCACCAATGTTAATGAAATGGATGCAGACACCATTATGCTCGCCGTGCTCAATCTCATTGATGTAGTGATGATTGCGAACTTATTGGTGATGGTGACATTAGGTGGTTATGAGATTTTCGTTTCAAAACTTCGTACGAAAAACCACCCCGATCAACCTGAATGGATGAGCCATGTGAATGCGACAGTACTAAAAGTGAAACTTTCTATGTCAATTATCAGTATTTCGTCCATTCACTTATTGCAAACCTTTGTGAATGCCTCAAAAATTTCTGAAAAAACGATTATGTGGGAAGTGATTATTCATTTTTCTTTCTTGATTTCAGCGATTGCCATGGCTTATACCGACAAAATTCTCTACAGTACAAGCCACAAAAACCATTAATACCAAAAGTGCGGTCAAAATTGACCGCACTTTTATTTTCTAGAACTCATCTTGATGTTTAAATTTCAATAAATCTCGACGTTCTTTTTTATTTGGACGACGATCAGGATGTGGCATTGAAAGGGCATTATTTTTTCTTGCCCACGCCATTTCTTCCCGTTTTTTCACACTCTGCGCCGTTTCTTGGTAAAGCAATTGTGCTTCAGGCGCACCACGACGTTGATCGCTCAAAGCAATCACTTCAATTTCTTTTTCATCGCTACCTTGGCGGAGTTTAATCATTGCACCAACTTCTACGGTTTTACTCACTTTAGCACGCTGACCGTTGTAATGGACTTTACCCCCTTCAATCATCGCTTTCGCGATGCTACGGGTTTTATAAAAACGTGCTGCCCAGAGCCATTTATCTAATCGTACCTCGTTATTTTCAGCCATAACTCTTCCTATTTCTCTCACTTTGCGTATGATGAGCCAATGACAAGATAATAGGGCTAATATCATGAAAAAACAACTTCCACACATTCTCTCCCTTTCCACCGTGGCAAAATCCCGTTTATTTGAAATTCAAGCTGTCGAACTCAAATTCTCCAATGGAATTGACCGCACTTATGAACGTTTCCGCCCTTTCAATCGAGATTCAGTGATGGTGATTGCGATTGATGGTGAAGATTTACTTCTTGTTCGTGAATACGCGGTAGGAACAGAACAATATGAGTTAGGCTTTGTAAAAGGTGGAATGGATATGGGAGAAACGCCCGAACAAAGTGCCAATCGAGAATTACAGGAAGAAATTGGCTTCGGCGCAAAAAAATGGACATTTTTACGTACCATGAAAATCAATCCACAAATTATGGGGCATAAAATGCACGTTTTATTAGGCGAAGATCTGTATCCAAATAAACTAGAAGGCGATGAGCCTGAACCATTAGAAATCGTGCGTTATCCTTTATCGCAACTTGATGCACTTTTGGTCAGTGATGAATTTAATGAGGCCAGAAATCTTGCTGCACTTTATTCTTTGCGCGATCATTTAAAAAAACGCCAAAATTAATTGAATAAATTTAAATAATTTCTAATAGCAAGCGATTAACTTTAAAGAAAACTTGCATAAATATTCTTTTTTTGAGAATGTATCGCCATTTTTTGAAAAATATATATAGGAAAATCTATGTCTCATAATAATTTAAAAGAATTGACCTTCCGGGGGATGTTCCTTGGGGCGTTAATTACAGTGATCTTCACTGCATCTAACGTTTATTTGGGTCTTAAAGTGGGGATGACGTTTGCATCCTCCATTCCTGCTGCTGTTATCTCTATGGCAGTTTTAAAATTCTTCAAGGATTCCAGTATCTTAGAAAATAACATGGTACAAACCCAAGCTTCATCAGC
>CAUETL010000033.1:0-14621 GCA_959020685.1 Parahaemophilus parainfluenzae
AAAATGTGAAGAAAGTTACTGACAATACACAAATCGTGAAAGGGATGTATGTACCAGGTAAATTGTTAAATGTGGTGGTTAAACCGCAATAATCCATAAAATAACCGCATTTTATTCCAAGCGTTGCATAAACGACTCTTAAACAAAATAAAGTGCGGTGAATTTTACAGGTAATTTTTATGATGAAATCAATCAAAACGATCTGCTTAGTTGGGGCAACAGCCTTTTTAACTGCTTGTGGTTGGCACTTCGATAATGGTGCTGCTGTTCCTGCAGAATTAAAAACAATGGCCCTTGAAAGCGGTGACCCATACAGTGAAATGTCAATGGCAATGCGTAAGCAACTGCTTAGCAACAACGTAAACCTTGTTCCTGCAAAACAAGGTGTGCCAGTGTTGCGTTTAAATAAACAGACTTCAAGCGATAAAGTGGCGTCAGTCTTTAAACAAGGGCGTGAAGCAGAAAAAGTACTGACCCTTGATGTTGAGGCTAGCGTGCGTTTAGCAAATGGGGAAACCTATCCAATCTCTGCAAAAATCAACCGCACTTTCTTTGATAACTCACGTGCTGCATTAGCAAAATCAGCTGAGCGCGATGTGATTTGGAATGATATGCGTGAACAAGCGGCTCGCCAATTAATTAATAAAATGGCTGCCTTACAACATCAAGTTCAAGGAAAATAATGAACCGCATTTTTCCTGAGCAACTGGCCTCTAATCTGAACAGCCATTTAGCGAAAGTCTATTTTTTGGTTGGGACAGATCCCCTGTTGCTCAGTGAAAGTGAAGATCTCATTCATCAAGCAGCCCTTCTTCAAGGTTTTGATGAAAAAAATCAAATCACCATAGATACTAATACTGACTGGCCTGCATTAATTGAGGCCAGCCAATCTATGGGGCTCTTCTTTAATAAGCAAATTTTCATTCTCAATTTACCCGAAAATTTAACCGCACTTTTGCAGAAAAACCTTCAACAATTTATTAGTGGATTAAATGAAGATAGCTTGCTTGTCCTCACCTTGCCTAAATTGTCTAAAGCAGCCGAAAAACAAGAGTGGTTTATTCAGGCAAATCAACTTGATCCGCAAGCTGTTATTGTTAACTGCCAAACACCGAATTCAGAACAACTTTCTCGTTGGGTGAAGCATCGTACAAAAAACATGGGGTTATCAGCGGATGAGGAAGCCGTTCAACTACTTTGTTATAGCTATGAAAATAATCTCCTGGCATTGAAACAAGCATTACAGCTTTTAGATTTGCTTTATCCTGATCACAAACTCACGTATAACCGCGTTAAATCAGTCGTAGAGCAATCTTCTGTCTTTACCCCTTTCCAATGGATTGATGCTTTGTTGTCAGGCAAGGCAAATCGCTCAAAGCGAATTTTGCGAGGTTTACAAGCTGAAGATGTGCAACCTGTCATTTTATTGCGTACCTTACAACGTGAACTGCTCACCTTGTTAGAATTAACAAAACCACAGCTACGTAATCCCTCTCTTAACACGAGCTTGCCTACACAAACACTCAAAGCGGATTTTGACCGTCTCAAAATTTGGCAGAATCGTCGTCACCTTTATATGGCAGCGATACAACGACTCACCTATCAAAAGCTCTTTGAAATATTGCAAGAGTTAGCAGATATTGAGCGCACAACCAAGCAAGAATACGGTCAAGACGTGTGGGTAAAATTGGCAGACTTATCGGTTAAATTTTGCTTATAAAAAAATCTCGGCGTTAACCGAGATTTTTTATTATTGTGCAATTTTTAAATCTTGATACAGATAATTTCGATAACTATTCACTAAATCCATATCCTCTGCATCTTCGAGCTTACCTTGGCTTAACTGACGCATAGCGATATTTGCTCGCATAAAGTCATCTTTCGGTGATAAACCTGCCACATCAAGTAATACGCCACCAACAAAGGCTAAATCTAAGAAATCTTGCTGTTGAACAAAGTCAGTTTTACGATTAGTTCTAACCACAAATTGAGTCACATAATCTGGATTTACAAAATTACCTTTTTTCGGTGGAACCTGATTATCAAAAGCGACTTGGTGATCACCAAAATAACCGAATACATAAGGTGTTTCACGCGATTTTAAATAATCATTTAAACCTTCAATCGCCTCATTAAGGCTATCAATACGATCAATATAATCGTTCAAGCAAGAAATCGCTTTTCCCCCTAAACGCTTACTTGCCAAATTAAAATGGTTTGGCATATTCGTATTATAAGGCCCGTGCTCTTTCATCGTGAGCACATAAACAAACATTGGCTGTTGTACATTTTCCAATGACGGATGCTGTTTCTGCAAAATCAGTTTGGTGTAATACATCATCTCTTCACTGCTAATATGCCAAAGATTTTTGCTGATTGATGCGGGATAGCCTAAATCTTGTGGTTGCAACATCAAATCAAAACCAAAGTGGTCATAAGCAGGTTTTGCATTGTAGTTACCTTTCGTAAAAGGCGATAACACCACACAAAAATAGCCTTGCTCACGAAGATTTTTAATAAACCCCGTCTGTAAGTGTGGCACAACCGAATAAAACACCCCACTTGCCAAAGCACCAAAATCGGTTGAAGGCACCCCTGCAAGAAAAGCAAATTCAGATTTCCACGTTGCACCGCCCACCGTATGTACACGCAATGGACTCACAAATGCGGTATCTTCCTGCTTATTAAACATTGAAAATGGCGGGATGGTTTCTGCATCAAAATCAAATTGATGAGGATTCAAGGTGGATTCTTGTAGACACACCACAATATCAGGCTTTTCTGCACTTTCAGTTTTGCTCTCTGCCTTTTCACTTAAAAGTGCGGTCAGTTTTTCTTTAAATTTTTGGCTATTACCTTCAAATTCTGGCACTTTAAAGAATACGCCCCGACAAGACATTGGCAGGTTTAAGAAAACATCTCGACCATCATCCGGCAATGAATCTAGCCAGACTTTTGTGGCATCTGGATCTTTAGAATAATGCCACATTAAACCAAAGCTTGTTGCTGCGAGTATTGCTGCAAATACGCGAAATCCAATAGATGCAGTTTCAACATCTGACCAGCCAAAGATAGCATAACCCAACAGACCTAATAGCCCCAACACGCCGAAAATCGCCCCTTTATAATGTAAAAGGGTTTCCCAATTTCGCCAGTCTGTCACAAGCCAAAAATCTGAAATGAGTAAAGGTTGTTTGTAGTAATGAATTTTCATTCGATGGAATAACATCAATACCACAAAAAGTACGGACGCAAAATTCAATCCGCGTTGCCATTGACCGGTTATCGCAAACATTGAACTAAACAATAAGACGAATAATGCAATTGCAAAAAAATATGTCCAACGATAGTGCGAATTGACGATAAAAATCACCGTCGCAATAAAAAATAAACTCAGAAAAATACTTGGAATCATAATAAATAAATTTGATTAAATGTTATTTGACACTTTCAGCTACTAAACGCTGAATCAGCTTTAAATTGGCTGGTGGGAATTGCCCTGCATCAAGCTCACTTTGTTCAAGCCAAAAACCTTCCTGGCCTTCTCGACCAAACGGCTCGCCAATCCATTCAGTGACCAGATAAAAACTAAAATCTAAAATTTTGGTTGGATATTCAAATTGAAAACGTTCGTACAGCTCAGCATTTAAAATGTGAATGCCAATCTCTTCTTCCAATTCTCTTTTTAAAGCTTCTTCAGGTGTTTCACCTGCATCAACTTTGCCACCTGGAAATTCTAATGCTTGCGCAAAATCTTGCCCTTCTAAACGCTGGGTCAAATATAGCTGCCCAAATTCATTACGAATAATCCCTGCCGCAACTTGAATGATAGGCTTACTCATCGTTTTTCCTTATTTCAAAAGTAGAAAGAGCGGTCATTTTTAGCGGTGTTTTAAACACGCAAAAATTTAACCGCTCTTTACCTTAACTAAGCATATCGGGCTTTACTGCCGTGACAATGCTTGTATTTTTTACCTGACCCACAAGGACAAGGTTCATTACGTCCAATATGGCGATCAGAATAGTCCTCGCTTTGAGCTTGCTCAGTATTTTCATCTACAGGTTGATGAGTTAATGCTTCACGTTCAGCCATTTCCTGACGTGCACGTTCCGCTTCTTCAATCTCTTCCTGTGTACGGACTTTCACTCGAGTAAGTGTCGTAATCACATGATGTTTTAAAGAATCCAACATTTCAGTAAACATACGGAAAGATTCTTTTTTGTACTCTTGTTTTGGATCTTTTTGCGCATAACCACGTAAATGGATACCTTGACGTAAATAGTCCATTGCCGCCAAGTGCTCTTTCCAAAGCTCATCAAGAGTTTGTAACATCACACCTTTTTCGAAATGACGCATGGTTTCTTCACCCGCAAGCGCTTCTTTCGCTTTGTATTCATCTTCGGCTTCTTGAATAATGCGCTCACGCAAGTTTTCTTCATGAAGGTTGTTATTTTCTTCCAACCAATGTTCAATTGGTAACTCAAGACCAAACTCTTGCGCTAAACGCTCTTCTAAGCCTTTAATATCCCATTGTTCTTCCAACGATTGTGGTGGAATATATTGGTCAATCACATCATTAAATACATCGCTACGAATTGCTTTGATAGTCTCTGAAATATCATCGTTATCGAGCAAGTAATTACGTTGTTCGTAAATTGCATGACGTTGGTCGTTAGCCACATCATCATATTCGAGCAAGTTTTTACGACCATCAAAATGGAAGGCCTCCACTTTCGCTTGCGCTGATGCAATCACTTTAGCGAGAAGTTTAGACTCCATCGCTTCACCTGGTTGGGTGAAGGCTTTACGCATCATATTTAATTTACCTTCATTCAGATAAATACGCATTAAGCCATCTTCCAAAGAAAGGTAGAAACGTGAAGAACCTGGGTCACCTTGACGACCTGAACGACCACGCAACTGGTTATCAATACGGCGTGATTCGTGACGCTCTGTCCCGATAATGTGTAAACCACCGGCTTGCATCACGATCTCGTGATTTTTCTCCCACTCCGCTTTAAGTGCCTCAATTTGCTCTGGAGTTGGGTTATCTAATTTTGCAGCTTTTGCTTTCCAGTTACCACCGAGGATAATATCGGTACCACGACCCGCCATGTTGGTTGCAATAGTTACTGCACCTGGCGCCCCTGCTTCCGCAACAATTTCCGCTTCTTGTGCGTGGAATTTTGCATTCAATACGTTGTGCTTAATCCCTGCTTTATCTAACGCTTTAGAAAGCATTTCAGATTTTTCAACAGATACGGTACCCACAAGAACCGGTTGATTGCGAGCGACACAGTCTTTGATATCTTCAATAATTGCATTGAATTTGTATTCTTCATTCTCAAACATAACGTCCGTACGATCATCACGAATCATTGGACGATTGGTTGGGATAACGACAGTTTCCAAACCATAAATTTGTTGGAATTCAAAGGCTTCGGTATCTGCTGTACCGGTCATACCCGCTAATTTGTCATAAAGACGGAAGTAGTTTTGGTAAGAAATCGATGCAACAGTTTGGTTTTCACTCTTAATTTCTACACCTTCTTTCGCTTCGATCGCTTGGTGTAAACCATCAGACCAACGACGACCCGCCATAGTACGACCAGTATGTTCATCGACGATCACGATCTCGCCATCTTTCACGATATAGTCTACATCACGCTCAAATAAGGTATTTGCACGTAACGCTGCCATAACATGGTGTAACAATACAATGCGTGCAGGCGAATAAAGGGAATCACCTTCAGGCATTAAACCTTGTTCAATTAACCAATTCTCTACTTTTTCTTGACCACGTTCAGTCAAATACGCTTGTTTGGTTTTAAGATCTAAGGTGTAGTCGCCTTCACCGGTATATTCTTCCGTATCTTCTTTTTCTTGCTTAATTAAATTCGGAATTAATTTATTTACCGCAATATAAAGCTCAGAGCTATCTTCCGCTTGACCTGAAATAATCAACGGCGTACGTGCTTCATCAATTAAGATAGAGTCCACTTCATCCACTAAGGCATAGCCTAAATGACGTTGGAAACGCTCTTCTTTGGAATGTGCTAAGTTATCACGAAGGTAATCAAAACCTAGCTCGCTGTTTGTGGCATATGTAATATCTGCCGCATAAGCTTCACGTTTTGCTTCAGGCGGTAAACCAGGTATATTCACCCCTACAGTCATCCCCAAAAATTCAAATAATGGACGGTTAGTTTCCGCGTCACGACGTGCTAAGTAATCATTCACTGTCACAACGTGTACACCTTTACCTTCCAACGCCATCAAATAACAAGGCAAGGTTGCAGTTAAAGTTTTACCTTCACCCGTACGCATCTCTGCGATACAACGATTGGTGAGCACCATACCACCGATTAATTGCACATCGAAATGGCGCATACCGAGTACACGTTTACCCGCTTCACGCACGGTAGCAAACGCTTCAGGTAAAAGTTGTTGCAAGGTTTCACCGTTAGCTAAACGGCTACGGAATTCTTCTGTTTTTGCTCTTAATTCATCATCACTTAATGCTTCAAAAGCCGGCTCCATTTTGTTGATTTTCGCAACTTGTTTTCTTAATCTGCGTAAAATACGTTCGTTACGGCTGCCAAAAATTTTTGTTAAAAAACTCATAATTTCTCTTTCAAATAAAAATAAAAAGGATCATCCGATTAAAAAATCGGTTCGTTCAAAGATAAAAGAAAATTAAATGATGGCTGGACCGGCACGAATAGGGGCAAAAACAGGAAACTCTGCCGCGATAAAGTGCGGTTGAATTTTTTCGTGTTTTTGATTGGAATGAGTTTTGTGATTTGTTGGTTGAGGTTGAACCTGCAATGCTTGACGAATTTCACGCACCGCAATCAACATATGTTGTTCAGATGATGTTTGGTAATTCTCGCCACTCATATTTGATGAAGGCTGTGCCTCCAATCCCTGAGCAACAGGTAAAGCAAAAATCGCAATCATGCTTAACAGCAACTGCGACCAGAAATTTGTTTTACCTTTGTTTGATTTCATCATCTTATTGTCTCTGACAAAATTTGTGTGTATTGTATCGGAAATTCAACGTAAAGTCATTATTGGGGTATTTTTGTGGAAAACAAGCATGAGCGTTATCAAAAAGCCATGAATATTATTGATGTGCTAGAAGGATCACAATTTGCCAAAATCATGCAGAAAGGGTTAATGTTGAATGAACTGAACCAAAACATCAGTCGTCTTTTCCCTCAAGAGTTTAAAGGACTTCTTCGTTTAGGCTCCATCACAAATGGCAAACTCTTTATTGAAGTCAAAAGTGCGGTCGTTCGCCAAGGGATTTTATTTCGACAAGGCGAATTACTCGCCGCAATTCAACCGACTTATCCCGAAGTAAAAGGCTTTGAGATTAAAATCAATCCAGAATTAACCTGCTAAGCTAACCTTTAAAAATGGCGATTAATTCTTTTACTTTAACTCGTTTTTCTGAAGATTGACTGATCGAGCGCTGTACTTTAACGCGTTTAAATTTTGCCCCTTTATAAATCTCACGTGTGAATTTCGTATCGTGGTTAGAAATCACCACGGAAATTTGCTTTTCTTTTTGCGCTTTCTTTGCACATTCCGCTAAATTCTTTTGATGTTCAAGGCCAAAAGCATTTCCTGCATATCCAGTAAAATTGGTATCTTGCGGAAGCGGTGCATAAGGCGGATCACAATAGATCACGCTGTGTTTATCCGCTAATTCAAAGGTCTGTTGAAAATCAGCGCATAAAAATACCGCACTTTGTGCTTTATGGGCGAAATAGCGCAATTCATCTTCAGGGAAATAATGGGTTTTATAAGCGCCAAAGGGCACATTAAACTCATTTTTACTGTTATAACGGCACAATCCATTAAACCCAAAACGGTTCAAATAAAGGAACAATACGGAGCGATTGAAAGGATCAGTTGATTGATTAAAAGCATCTCGCTGTGCGTAATAATACTCAGCTGTATTCGCATTTTCAGCGAAGAAAATTGGCTTACAAGCCTCAATATAGGCATCCACATTTTCTTTGACGATATTAAACAAGTTAATTAAATCAGGATTAATATCCGCCAAAATATAACGTTCAAAATGGGAATTTAAAAAAACAGCGCCCGCGCCAACAAAGGGTTCAATCAAACACTGTTTTCTTTTTGGGAAGACTCGGTTGAGATCGTCCGTTAAACGAAACTTACCGCCCGCCCATTTTAAAAACGGGCGGTGTTTAATTCGAGGTTTCGTTTTGTTATTTTTTGGACGCAACATGAGAGCAATGACAGTTAGTCATGTTGTGTGCAACGCTCAATTGCGTTTAGCACAAGAGATTTGTCAGTATCAGTTGCCACGTAGGCTTGTCCAAGCGCTTTTAGCAACACAAGACGCAACTTGCCCGCCAGTACTTTTTTATCTCGCATCATATGCGGTAAATAATCTTCTGGCTGCATGGTATCAGGCGAAACGGTCGGCAAATTAGCACGTGCTAAAAGTTTTTCCAAACGTGCGACATCTTCAAAAGAAAGATCGCCTAATTGTTCAGATAACACCGCTGCCATCATAGTTCCAGCTGCAACAGCTTCACCATGTAACCAGTTTCCATAACCTAAATGTGTTTCGATCGCATGACCAAAAGTATGACCGAGATTTAATAATGCACGATCGCCTTTTTCAGTTTCATCGCGTGCAACAACATCGGCTTTGATTTGACAACAACGCGCAATGCAATGCTGCAGTGAATGTTGATTTAACGCGACTAATTCATCAATATGAGCTTCAAGCCACTCGAAAAAGGCATAATCTAAAATCGCCCCATATTTAATGACTTCCGCCAGTCCCGCATTCACTTCACGTTTTGGCAAAGTATTGAGTGTAAGCGTGTCGATGATCACCGTAGAAGGCTGATAAAACGCTCCAATCATATTTTTGCCTAACTCATGATTAACGGCGGTTTTGCCCCCAACAGAAGAATCCACTTGGGCTAATAATGTGGTAGGAATTTGAATAAAACGCACGCCACGCTGATAGCTTGCTGCGGCAAAACCTGCCACATCACCAATCACGCCACCACCTAATGCAATAATGGTAGTATCTCGCCCATGATTATGCTTTAAAAGTGCGGTAAAAATGAGGTTTAAAGACTCGAGCGTTTTATATTTTTCGCCATCAGGCAATAATACCGATTCCACCTGACAACCTATTTTTTCTAACGTTTCTGTAACGGGCTCAAGATAATATTGTGCGACAGTTGGATTAGTCACGATCATTACCTTATCCCCTTTCTTCAGCGGGTAGCAGCTTTCATCTTTAAGCAACCCTTCGCCAATATAAATGGGATAACGACGTTCTTTTAATTCAACATTTACGCACAACATTTTTAATCCTTAGAGTGAACCGTTTAAGCCGTTTAGATTATCAATTAAATCAACAATTTGATTAACCATTACTTTGGCATTTTGCTCATCTGTTGGTAAGGTGATATCAGCAATTTCTTCATATAACGGATTGCGTACTTTGGCTAAATCTTCCAACACTTGGCGTGGGTTATCTGTTCCTTGTAATAAAGGACGTTTTTTATCACGTTGCGTACGTTGATATTGTTTATCTACTGAGGTTTCTAAATAAATCACAATACCACGAGCAGAAAGATAATTACGATTTTCTTTTGACATCACTGCCCCACCACCAGTGGAAAGCACAACGCCTTGTAATTGGGTTAATTCATTGATAATACGTTCTTCACGCTTACGAAAGCCTTCTTCGCCTTCTAAATCAAAAATCCAGCTAATGTCTGCTCCCGCACGTTCCTCAATTACTGCATCTGAATCGACAAAATCCATATTCAGTTGTTGCGCAAGCTGACGGCCAATGGTGCTTTTACCTGCGCCCATCGGACCTACTAAAAAAATATTACGTTTTTCAGCCATTGTTATTCTTCTAACTTAAATAATGTTCAAATTAATCTTTCCTAATAAAAACTGGCCACCTGAAAAAAATGGCAGCCCGAAAGATCACCCAAAAAATAATGAAGATTATCGCAATAAATCCCCCTATGTTTCAACCTTTAGCGGGAATTTATTTTAAGAAGCGCAAAAGTGCGGTCGGTTTTTAGGAATTTTAATGAATGATAAAGTCAAATAGAGCATCGAGATAAAACATCCTAAAATTTAACCGCACTTTACAAACAAAAAAGGCTATTCAAACGAATAGCCTTTTCTTTTATCAGCAGTTAATTATAGATAACCAAACAAGCTTGTGAAAATGTAACCAAAGATACATGAAGTGATTACACCGATTAAGCCCGGTAAAATAAAGCTGTGGTTAATTACAAACTTACCAATGTGGGTTGTGCCTGAACGGTCGAATTGGATTGCCGCAAGATCACTTGGGTAAGTTGGTAAAATGTAGTAACCGTAACAAGCTGAAGCAAAGGCTAAGATAACAGCTGGATCAACTCCGATACCTAGAGCGAGTGGAACGAATGCAACCAATGCTGCCGCTTGTGAGTTTACGAATTTAGAGATTAATAACAACATTACTGCGTAAGTCCAAGGATGTGCTTTTACCACATCACCAAGTGCTGCTTTCATCATTGGAGTGTGAACGGTAAACATGGTTTCTGCCATCCAAGAAATCCCGAATACAGCCACTAATGCAATCATACCTGAACGGAAAATTTCATTTTTACTGATTTTACCCGCATCAGTTTTAGTAAAGATAACAATTAATGCACCCGCTAATAACATGAAGATTTGAATAACGTGAACCATACTTAAATTCACTTTTTTCTTCGCAGTGTCTTTTAATACGATTGCAGCGTTATCGATAGTTTCAGTTTTATCACCCGCAGTGATGACAACATTGTTATCTTGAGCGGTAATTGTTTGAGCGACTTCACCTTTATCGTTATAAATTGCAACGTTATTGTAGGCTGTTTGTGTTTTCGCTTTGCTGTCTTTAACATCAAGCACTAATGTACCATCTTTTGCTAATGCAACAATTTTACCGTCTTTAACATTGAAAGATTTCACTGCTTTATCGGCAGAAACAATTTCAACTACTTGAGCTGGTGCTGATTTTTCAAAGGCTGGGCGTAAATCTTTAAAGTAACCTAATACCGCTACCACTAAAATTGCACCAAAGAAGATCCACATCGCATTCCAGCTAGATTGTGGTAATTTTTTATCTAATAATGATGTGCTATCACCATAAACATATTTTTTGAATTCTGGATCTTTTAATTTCTCTTGGAATTCTGGGTCTTTATCTAAATCTTTACCGCGGAACCAGCTGAAAATACCGATAGCCAATACACCGCAAAGGGTTGAAGGCACGGTAATTTTTAATAAATCTAAATAACCATCAAAACCTGCTAATGGTGTTTTAGCATTCACTAAGAATGTGGTTAAAGTCACTACTGCCACAGAAACAGGTGACGCAATGAAACCCATTTGAGAAGCAATTGAGCTTGCTGCCATTGGACGTTCAGGACGAATATCATTTTTGATCGCAATATCATAAATGATTGGTAACATGGTATAAACCACGTGACCTGTACCACATAAAATAGTTAAGAAACAAGTTACAAATGGTGCCAAAATACTGACATATTTCGGGTTACGACGAAGCATTTTCTCCGCGATTTGTAACATGACATCTAAACCACCACTGGCTTGTAATGTTGCCGATGTCACTACCACCGCAAGGATAGTTAGCATTACATCGATAGCTGGCTTACCTGGTTCAATACCAAAGCCGAAAACAAGAACAATTAAGCCTACCCCACCAAGCATACCCAGTGCGATACCACCTTTTTTTGCCCCGTAAAACAAACAGATAAGAACAATAACAAGCTGAATAGCAAACTGGCTACCTTCACCTAGGTTCATTAGAAAATCCATAAGATACTCCGAATCATTTTATGGTTAATTAGAAAAAATTTTGATCGAATACTAGCATCAAAATTAACTCATAATAAGTACTTTTAAGGTAAATCTTGTTTTAAATCAAAAAATAAAGGGACTTAATAATAAAAGCAAATCTGAGAAAGATTAAAAAAGGAAAGTGCGGTCAGAAATTTAAGAGATTTAGATATATTTTTTTATTTGAAGATAAAGAATGTAGAAAAGAAATTTAAAGAAAAAAATTAGGCGACCTAAAAGATCGCCCAACTTAAAAATTACTGATTGTTTTGAACGTAGTCAATCGCAGATTGAACAGTTGTGATTTTTTCAGCTTCTTCATCAGGAATTTCGATATCGAATTCTTCTTCTAAAGCCATTACTAATTCAACTGTATCTAAAGAGTCCGCACCTAAATCTTCAACGAAAGAAGCTTCTGGTTTTACGTCTTCTTCTTTAACACCTAATTGTTCAACGATGATTTTTTTCACGCGTTCTTCAATACTCATTTGTTTTTCCTATTGTTGTTTTAACTCATTTAAGAGCGGTTAGTGTATGCATTTTTGATAAAGTTGCAACTATTTCTTAGGTGGTCGCACCACAAAAAAACAGGCAATGTAAAAACACATACAGAGAAAAAGTTACATTGCGATTGGGATTTTATCATTAACTAAACTGCTTTGCTATATGTTATAGACAAAATCACTCATATATCCCCATGAAAGGGTTAGCTCATATATAAGCCACCATTCACATGTAATGTGGTACCGGTAATATAAGCTGCATCGTCAGAAGCTAAAAACGCTACCGCTTTTGCGATATCTTTTGGTTCACCTAAACGGCCTGCCGGTACATTACCAAGAATACCTGCTTTTTGTTCTTCAGTAAGCACTTCAGTCATATCTGTTGCGATAAAGCCGGGTGCTACAACGTTTACGGTAATGCCACGTGATGCCACTTCTTTCGCTAAACCTTTAGAGAAACCAATCAAGCCTGCTTTTGCTGCACAATAGTTAGATTGACCTGGGTTACCCATTGAGCCCACCACTGAACCGATAGTAATGATACGACCGAAACGTTTTTTCATCATTGAGCGTAACATTGCTTTAGAAAGATGGAATACAGAAGTTAAGTTAGTTTGCATAATATCGAACCATTCTTCATCTTTCATACGCATTAATAAGTTATCGCGTGTGATACCTGCGTTATTCACAAGAATATCAATATCACCAAATTGCTCTTTAATTTGTTCTAATACGGCATCAATGCTTTCTTTGTCTGCCACATTTAATACTAAACCTTTGCCTTTATCGCCAAGGTAATCAGAAATTGTCTCTGCACCTTTTTCAGAGGTTGCGGTACCAATTACAAATGCACCTTTTGATGCTAATTCTTCTGCAATTGCGCGGCCAATACCACGTGTTGCACCTGTCACTAATGCGATTTTATTTTGCATTTTTAATCCCCTTTTATGCTAATAATGCTTCAACAGCATCTAATGATGCCACATCATTTACTGATGTTGCTTGTAATTCTGCTACGATACGTTTTGTTAAACCGTTCAATACTTTACCTGGGCCGATTTCAACTAAAACCTCTACACCATCTTGTGTCATTTTCTCAACGGTTTCAGTCCAACGAACAGGACTATATAATTGGCGAATAAGTGCGGTACGAATTTCTGCACTTTCTGTTTCCGCTTTAACATCTACGTTGTTTAATACTGGTGTTGCTGGCGCATTAAGCGTAATCCCTTCAAGTGTTACAGCTAATTGATCAGCAGCTGGTTTCATTAATGCACAATGTGAAGGAACACTTACCGCTAATGGTAAAGCACGTTTTGCGCCCGCTTCTTTACATAATGCAGCTGCACGTTCTACCGCTTCTTTCGCTCCAGCAATGACTACTTGACCTGGTGAGTTAAAGTTTACCGCAGATACCACTTCGCCTTGCTCGGCTTGTTTACATGCATTGATAATCGCTTCATTGTCTAAACCAATAATCGCATACATTGCACCAGTACCTTCTGGTACTGCTTGTTGCATTAATTTACCGCGTAATTCGACTAATTTAATCGCATCTTTAAAATCAATGACACCTGCGCAGACTAATGCTGAATATTCACCTAAACTGTGACCAGCCATCACACTTGGTTGTAATTGTGGGTATTTTTCTTGCCATACACGGAAGATCGCAACGGATGCCGCTAATAATGCAGGCTGAGTTTGCCAAGTTTTATTTAATTCTTCTGCCGGACCTTGTTGAACCAAGTTCCATAAATCATAGCCAAGCGCTTCTGATGCTTGTTTAAAAGTTTCGGTGACTACCGGATATTCGTTAGCAAGATCAGCTAACATACCAACCGCTTGAGAACCTTGTCCTGGAAAAACCATTGCGAATTTTTTCATGTTTTCTTCCTATTTCTTCATCGTTTAAATGTTGAAAGTGCGGTCAAATTTAACCGCACTTTTAAATTCTGTCGGGATTCTAACAAAATAATTAGAATCGCACCAATGCTGAACCCCAAGTCCAACCACCGCCAAAAGCTTCGAGTAGAAGCAATTGACCGCGTTGAATTCGGCCATCTCGTACCGCTTCATCTAAAGCAGTTGGCACAGTCGCCGCACTGGTATTCGCTGTACGATCAAGCGTTACCACGACTTGCGACATATCCATCTCTAATTTTTTCGCTGTCGCCGTAATAATACGTAAATTTGCTTGATGTGGC
>CAUETL010000034.1:0-14375 GCA_959020685.1 Parahaemophilus parainfluenzae
TCTTCATAATCTTTTAATTTATTCAGTAGTGCAGTCGCATAATCACTTGGATGAGGTGGCGTTTCATCAGTATAAGTTACGCCTAAACCACCACCGAGATCTAAGTGTTTTAATGTGATGCCATCTTCTTTTAATTGTTCCATTAAACGAATGAGGCGATCAGTTGCATCTAAGAAGGGCTGTAATTCAGTAAGCTGAGAGCCAATATGGCAATCTATACCCGTAATTTTTACATGAGGTAAGGTTGCAGCTAATTTATAGACTTCACGTGCTTCATCTACGCTCACACCAAATTTATTTTCCTTTAATCCTGTGGAAATGTAAGGATGTGTATGGGCATCGACATCTGGGTTTACGCGTAAAGAAATAGGGGCTACTTTGCCCATTTCACCCGCAATCTGATTGATGTGATGTAGTTCCGCAATAGACTCCACATTAAAACAACGAATACCTACTTCTAATGCTCGCATAATTTCTGCGCGAGATTTTGCCACGCCAGAAAAGACAACTTTTGATGCTTCTCCGTCTGCTGCTAATACGCGTTCTAATTCGCCTTGCGAAACGATATCAAAACCAGAGCCTAATTTTGCCATGACATTCAATATTCCAATATTAGAATTGGCTTTAACGGCATAACAAATTAAGTGTGGATGCTTTCCTAAAGCGGAATCAAAGGCATGCCAATGGCGTTCAAGTGTGGCACGAGAATAAATATAAAGTGGTGTGCCGAATTCTTCAGCGAGTTGTTTGACGGGCAAATCTTCAACATAAAGTTGCTCGTTTTTATATTGGAAAAAATCCATGACGAATCCTTTGAGTGCGGTCAGTTTTTATTGTGTTTTTTGTGTGTTTTGAGGTTGTTCTTTTTCAGGGAAATATAATGGCCCTTTTACACCGCAACCTGTCGCTAAAGTACAGAATGCACTGAGTAATAAAATAGAAAGTAATTTTTTCATTTTTCAATCTCTCTAATAAGTAAAATCTGCCTTTGCCAACGAGGCGAAAGGCTTTATAATTCACGGCATTCTATCAGATTTAATCGGAAAATTTTATGAATGTTGCAGAATTTCACCAAAATATTGAACAGGTTTGGCAAAAAATTGAAGAAACGTTAGAGAATCAAGATTGTGATGTGGATTGCGAAACGCAAGGGTCGGTATTTACAATCACATTTGATGATCGCTCACAAATCGTCATTAATAAGCAAGAACCGCTTCTTGAGCTTTGGCTTGCGAGTCGCCTGGGTGGATTTCATTTTGCCTATAAAAACAATGATTGGGTGGCAAATGATGGTAAACGCTTTTGGGATTCTTTAACTGAGGCAGTTGCTGCTCACGGAGAAACGGTAACATTCTAATGGCCGAACTCGCGGAACATGCCCCGCAAAAAACAGACTTAAAAACGACCGCACTTAATACGTTGCGGTCTGTTTTTGGTTACCAATCTTTCCGCAAAGGGCAGGAAGAAGTGATTCATGCTGCATTAAGCGGTCAAGATGCCTTAGTGGTGATGGCCACAGGAAATGGCAAATCCTTGTGTTATCAAATTCCAGCACTTTGTTTTACTGGTCTCACATTAGTGATTTCGCCTTTGATTTCTTTAATGAAAGATCAGGTGGATCAACTCCGAGCAAACGGTATTGAAGCCGATTTTCTAAATTCTAGTCAGACGCCCGAACAACAACAGCAAGTTGAGAATAAGCTGATTTCAGGCCAATTAAAATTATTATATGTTTCACCTGAAAAAGTGATGACAAACAGCTTTTTTCAGCTGATTTCTTATGCTCAAATTTCCTTTATTGCCATTGATGAAGCACATTGTATTTCACAATGGGGACATGATTTCCGCCCTGAATATACCCAACTTGGCGGCTTAAAAGCGGCTTTTCCAAATGCGCCGATTATGGCATTAACGGCTACGGCGGATTACGCGACAAGACAGGATATTCTCACTCATCTTAAATTAGACCATCCTCACAAATACATTGGCAGCTTTGACCGTCCGAATATTCGTTATACGTTGGAAGAAAAGTTTAAGCCGATGGAGCAGCTTACGCGTTTTGTGTTGGCTCAGAAAGGCAAAAGTGGCATTGTGTATTGTAATAGTCGTTCGAAAGTAGAACGTATAGCTGAAACTTTGCGAAATAAAGGCGTTTCGGCTGCGGCATATCATGCGGGAATGGAAACTGCACTGCGTGAACGCGTCCAGCAAGATTTTCAACGAGATAATGTTCAAGTTGTGGTTGCGACGATTGCGTTTGGCATGGGTATTAATAAATCCAATGTGCGTTTTGTCGCCCATTTTGATTTGCCGAGAAGTATTGAATCATATTATCAAGAAACCGGTCGTGCGGGACGAGATGATTTACCTGCGGAAGCGGTGCTTTTCTACGAGCCGGCTGATTATGCTTGGTTACAGAAAATTCTGCTAGAGAAACCAGAGACGCCACAACGTCAAATTGAGCAACATAAATTGGAAGCCATTGGTGAATTTGCCGAAAGTCAGACTTGTCGTCGTTTAGTGTTACTCAATTATTTTGGCGAACATCGTCAAACACCTTGTCAAAACTGCGATATTTGTCTTGACCAGCCAAAGAAATATGACGGTTTAATTGATGCACAAAAAGTGATGTCGACGATTTATCGTGTGGGGCAGTGTTTCGGTGTGCAATATGTGATTGCGGTATTGCGAGGGATGCATAATCAAAAAATTGTAGAACGCCAACATGATAAGTTAAGTGTTTATGGCATTGGTAAAGATAAAAGCAAAGAACATTGGCAATCCGTGATTCGCCAGCTTATCCACCTTGGTTTTATTCAACAAGTGATCGGTGAGTTTAATAGTGCAACGCTTCAGCTCACAGAAAGTGCACGCCCTGTTTTAAAAGGCGAAGTGTCGCTTGAATTAGCGATGCCGCGTATTTCATCCATTAATAAAATTGTGCATACATCCCATAAAAATACAGTGGCAAATTATGATAAAGATTTGTTTGCTCGTTTGCGTTTCCTACGGAAGCAGCTAGCGGATAAGGAAAATATTCCACCGTATATTGTCTTTAATGATGCAACGTTACAGGAAATGGCACAATATATGCCAACAAGTAATATTGAAATGTTACAAATTAATGGCGTAGGTGCGATCAAATTAGAACGATTTGGGCAGCCGTTTATGGCATTGATTCGAGAACATAAAGCAATTTTAGAAAAGGCAGAAAAAGAATAAGTGCGGTCAAAAAAACAAAGAATTTTTCGACCGCACTTTTTTCTAGCTTGCACTTATATCTTGTTCATCGCGTAATTGACGATCAAAGACTTGTGCGCAATCATCGGTGCCAGCGCCATACCAAGTGGTATCGCGCAATGCTACTTCACCTTTACGGTATTTTTCCACTTCGCTTTTCTTCACCAAATAGCCCGTTACACGAATCAAATCGGTGTTTTTAAGGTAAGTAGTGATATAGCGGTAACCTTGAGCAAATGAACCATTGATAATATCAACAACGGCATCTAAATGATCCACATAGGTTTGGTCAAAGGCAAACAAATCTCCCGTACCTGATGGGAAGTATTTATGGAATGGCGCCGATTGTTTCAAATGAGCCAGTAACGTTGGTTCTTCACCCACACGAATGCGATGTGCTGGCGCATTACGTTTATCTTCTTCATGATTGCTTGCGCCTACTTGAGCATGTAATAAATAACGATTGCCCGTGCGTTCAGCATACACGCCTTCATGGTTATCCGTGACTTCTTTTAATTTATCCATAATCAAGGTTGCAATTTCATCACCGCGTTGGCTTTTACCAAAGGTTTCGTTTAAGCCTTCTTGTTGCAATAAATGATTTGTCGCATCTGCAAGTCCTACAATGGCAAACATCCCCGTAAAATTAGTCCGTTTGATAAAACCTTCTTTTTCGAGGAATGAGGTATTAAAGAAGTTGCTTTCTTCTACTACAAATTTATGGCGTTTATCCATTGTGGAGAGCGCACATTTTGCTACACGAGGTAAAAGTTCATTGACCATTTCATCCACGGTTTTACAGGCGCGTGCGATAGTCCCTAAGCGTAAGCGAGTGAGCGTATAAGCCCCGCCACATTCAGGCAGTGCGTTATAGCAGCTTGCAATACCATATTGTTCGCCTAAGTCAGAAATGTAGTAAGCATCATTAGCAAAAGATGGTTTAGAAACTAATAAGCACGCTTTTGCCGCTAATTCTGCAAATTCACGACTTGTTTTGCTCTTATCGTAACGAATGGTCATATTTGGTGTTGGTGCTTCTAACTCAATCACCGCTTTTAAAATTAAACGCCCTGCTTTGGTGTCATAAGGCCCAATATTGGCATGACAGAATGAATCTGGCACAGTTTTATCCACATGATTTAAGAAACGTTTAATTTTGATGTAGTCTTGTTCCTCATCGGTAATAAACGGATCAAGTAGCACGTCTAAGCGCCCAATGTAAACTGGGAATGTGGTAATGGAGGGAACATGGGAATATAAAATCAACAAGCCATCTAATGCTTCATCAAGATTCTTAGGGGCTGGTAATTCAAGGAATTCACATCCTTTTTCAATATACACATTGTAATCCGGCAAAATGTAGCGTGGGCGATAAATCGCATAGCCTTCGTTTAAATCACAGATCATTTGATTTTGAAGGAATTGCCATTCTTCATCTGTGTAGCCTAATAATTCACGAGGATCAAATAATCGCTCGGCGATATTGCCTAAACACATGAGTTTTTGTTGATAGGTGAGTGTGTTGGATTTTACGGTATCCAAAATATCTTGAAGAGATGCAAGCATAATCATGTCCTAATTTAAAAGGGTAGTCTATTTTAAGTCAGTGACTGGATGATGACAATTTTGACAATGTGATCTACATCACATTTATGATATTTATCAGTCAATTCGGTTATATCATATGACGTTAAAATGTTTTGGTTTTATGGGGTTTCCCATTATGATGTAAGCGTTAAATATAAATGGGAATAATATGAAAAAAGCACGGGTGATTCCTCACACCAGTTGGGCCGCAAAATCGCTATGGTCAGTCGAAGGCAAAACGATGTCGATGCTCTTATTTGCATTGGCAATACTGGGCATTGGAGATGGCTTAATTGTGCTTGCGAATTTAGGCTCTTCACCTTGGACAGTGCTTTCTCAAGGTGTGGCGTTACAAGCTGATATCAGTATTGGTTGGGCATCATTTGGGATTAGCTGTTTGGTGATGTTAGCTTGGATTCCCCTTAAGTTAAGATTTGGGCTTGGCACCATTCTGAATATTATCGTGATTGCTTTTTTCCTGGGTTTAACCGTGAAAATGATGCCTGAACCAACCGCACTTTTGAGCCGAATCTTATTCGGTGGAATTGGGCTTTTGCTTTATGGATTAGGGACGGCATTGTATTTAACCTGTCATCAGGGGGCGGGGCCTCGAGATGGTTTAATGGTAGGACTTTGTCAACGCTTCCATTTAAAAGTAGGGATTGTAAGAACAAGCCTTGAAGTGTCGGTTTGTGTGTTGGGTTATATTCTCGGCGGCACAGTCGGAATAGGTACCGTTGTTTTTGCCACCGCCATAGGTTGGATTGTACAGTTATGCTTAAACTCAATTGCCCGTTTGCCACATCTTCCGCACGAAGGGGATAATCTCCACTAAGGCATCATCAATCGAAATTAAGCCTAAATTCATTTCGTATTTCCCTTTTGGCGGGCAGAAAGCAAGATGTTTATCTGCATCGTTAATCGGTTTCCAACGACGAGGCTGAGATGAGCGACTATTTGGATAGAATCCGATCGTTGGCACATTGAATGCACTGCTTAGATGCAATGGTCCAGTAGAGCCCGCAATGAATAAATCCGCACAAGCCAGTGAGTGAGCAAAATCCACTAATCCTTTATTCTTATCGTACACAACCACATTTGGGTGATCGATTTTTGCCGCTAACTCATGGGCTTTTTCACTTTCACCTGGTCCTGCCGTTAAGATAATCTGACAGTTAAATTCGTTTAATAAACCTTGTATCAATTGAGCATACTGTGTCAGAGAAAGGCTTGTTGCTGAACCACCGGTTCCACTATGTACAAAGACCCATTTTTTATCCGCCGATAAATCGAATTGTTCTTGAAGAAAAACACGTTGTTTTTTAACCGCACTTTCAGGAAGTGAAAGGTAAGGTGGTTTGGGTTCCACAATCGGCATGTTGTGTTTCTTTAAAAACGCCCGAGCTAGATCTTGATTGTATTCTGCCTCAGATTTTTCTGAACGTGAACGGCGTTGGGTTAAACGATGGTTATAAAGGATTTGCACCCATTTTGTTGCGGGCGCAAGACGATAAGGAATCCTACTTTTCCAGGCTAATTTACCGTTATGAGTATTGGAAAAGAAGCTAATCATGCCATCAAATTGCTGCTCTTTGATCTCTTTAATAAGACGATTGAAGTCCGCTTTATCGTTCTTAACACTATCAATAATGACATCATCTAAATAGGGGCAGATTTGAGCAAGAGGCGCGGTATAAGCCGGCACAAGTGCGGTCAGTTTTAGCACAGGATTTGAGGCTTTCAACATCGCAAAAGCAGGGAATGCTTGAACAAAGTCGCCCAGTTTATCGTTACGAATGACTAAAATTTTCATTATTCTGCCTTCTGATGTGTTCGTATTGCAGCATAAAACACAATCGTTAAGAAAAAGTAAAAAATAGTACCTGAATTATGTACCAAGAAACCTTGGCTTAAGCCATAAATCATCACAGATAAAATATGGGCAACACCTAACGTTGCAATCAGCTTAACCTCATCGTTCGTGGTGTTTAGCTTTTTCATAAAGGTACGCAGAGGAATAAATAAAACAGCAAGCAAGGCGAGTAATCCGACGATTCCTCGTTTGGAGAGGTCATCTAAATATTGGTTATGAGCATGTGTAAATTGTCCAATGTTACCTGTAGCAATTTTTTCTTCCGTTTCTTGCTTACGTTTTTCTGTTGCACCTTGAATACCCCAACCAAATAAAGGTTTTTCTTTTGCCATTGCAATTGCGCTTTTCCACATTTCAAAACGAGCACCTAGAGAGGTGTTACCATTATTTTTATCTAGATAAAGCTGGATATCTTTTTGAGCAACATTAATTCGTTCCATAATGCGGTTATTGGGCATTTGACTAATACCAATGCTCGCGACCACAATAATCCCAAAGAAAGTCAGGAAAAAACGTTTTGAAAGAGAATGACGATAAATATAAAGAATAACGACAAGCAAGACAGGCAATGCAACCCATCCACCTCGAGCGGTGGAAAGCAAACTTCCTACGATGCCACATAAACCACCAATAACACTAAGAGTGGTTAACTTTACGTCTTTTTTCTGATGGGCATAGAGGGCAATTATTAGGCTAAAAATACCTAATGACATAGAAATATCGCCCCCTTGAATATGCATAATTCGAGGATTTTGCTCAGGGCGTAGATTCAAGATAAATTTATCATAAAGTGCTACGCAAAGGGAAATAATACTACCAAGAGGAATAGAGTAACTCAAAACGCAAGTTTTGATAGGGTATTTTAATAATAAAAGTAAAACAGGAACAAAGAAAATGACGCGGCTTGCAGTATCAAGATCGCGCATTTTTCCCCCATTAATACTGAGAGAAAGCACAAAGGTAACAAAATAAAAAAGGTAGCTATAAATTAAGTATTTATCAACTTTTGATAAGTTTAAAAGCGGTTTCTTGATTAAAGCATAAACGCCATAACCTAAACCGATTAACATCAGTAGAGCAGGTGCAGCATTATATCCCCCCTTGACAATAAATATCGAAAGGAAGAAAAGCGTTACCGCGAAGTTTATTAGGGTGACTAACCAATTTTGTTTTGTTATTTGCATAGATTATGGTCGATATTTAGGTTATGTAAAATAAAAAAACCGCACTAGAAAGTGCGGTCTTATTTTAGTCTATTTTTATGGATTATAAAACATCAACGCAGTTTAAGTCTTCGAAAGATTGCTCTAAGCGTTTAGACATTGATTCTTCCATTTTACGTAACCAAACACGTGGGTCGTAGTATTTTTTGTTTGGTGCATCAGGACCTTCAGGGTTACCTAATTGACCTTGAAGATAAGCTTCATTTGCTTTATAGAAGTTTAAGATACCATTCCATGCAGCCCATTGAGTATCAGTATCGATATTCATTTTGATTGCACCATAGCTAATTGCTTCGCGGATTTCTTCGCGGCTAGAACCTGAACCACCGTGGAAAACGAAGTTGATTGGTTTTGCTGGTAGATTGCGTTCTTTTGCCACGAACTCTTGTGATGCACCTAAAATAGATGGTTTTAATTTTACGTTACCTGGTTTGTAAACACCGTGTACGTTACCGAATGCTGCTGCAACGGTAAAGTTAGGGCTTACTGGGCTTAATTGGTCGTAAACATAAAGTACATCAGACGGTTGGGTATATAAACGAGATTCATCTACATCAGAGTTATCTACGCCATCTTCTTCACCACCGGTAATACCGATTTCGATTTCAAGGGTCATACCTAATTTGTCCATACGAGCAAGGTATTCACGGCAGATTGCCATGTTTTCTTCCATTGGCTCTTCAGATAAGTCAAGCATGTGAGAAGAGAATAATGGACGGCCCGTTTCTGCAAAGTGTTTTTCACCCGCTTCAAGTAAGCCATCGATCCATGGAAGCAATTTTTTCGCTGCGTGGTCGGTATGAAGAATAACGGGCACACCGTATTCTTTGGCTAAAGTATGAACGTGTTTCGCACCCGCGATCGCACCTAAAACATCTGGACGTGCACCACTTGCTGGTTTGATACCTTTACCTGCGTAGAAAGCTGCACCACCGTTTGAGAATTGGATAATTACTGGTGCTTTCACACGAGCAGCGGTTTCCAATACAGCATTTACGGAGTCTGAACCCACGCAGTTTACTGCAGGGATCGCGAAGTTGTTTGCTTTGGCATAAGCAAAGATTTTTTGTACATCTTCACCTGTTACTACGCCAGGTTTTACGATATCTAATAATTTAGCCATAGTTGTGTTTCCTTTTGTTTTGGAGGGTTTATCCTCCGTTTGAAGAATCAATATTTATCCCCTCTGTGCAGAGGGGATAGAAAGCATTTAATTAACCGTTCGCACGTTTTTCAAGAATTTCTACTGCTGGTAATACTTTACCTTCAACGAATTCTAAGAATGCGCCACCACCGGTAGAGATGTAAGAGATTTTATCTGCAATACCGAATAAATCGATAGCTGCTAAAGTATCACCACCACCTGCGATAGAGAATGCATCGCTGTTTGCAATTGCGTGAGAAATGATTTCAGTACCTTTACGGAAGTTAGGGAACTCAAACACGCCAACTGGACCATTCCATAAAACGGTTTTTGCATTTTTGATGATTTCAGCTAATTGTTCTGCAGATTTATCACCGATATCGAAGATAGATTCATCGTCTTTCACTTCGGTTACTGATTTTTCTGTTGCAGGTGCAGTTTCAGAGAATTCAGTACCAACACGCACATCAACTGGAACTGGAATATCCGTGCTTGCTGCTAATTCTTTTGCTACAGGGATTAAATCTGCTTCATATAACGATTTACCCACATTGTGACCAGCTGCTGCGATGAAAGTGTTTGCAATACCACCACCCACGATAATTTGGTCAGCAATTTTTGAAAGAGAGTTTAATACTTCTAATTTAGTGGAAACTTTAGAACCGCCTACGATCGCAACCATCGGACGAGCAGGCTCTTTTAATGCTTTACCTAATGCATCTAATTCTGCTGCAAGTAATGGACCTGCACAAGCAACTGGTGCAAATTCCGCTACGCCATAAGTTGATGCTTGTGCGCGGTGAGCTGTACCGAATGCATCCATCACGAAGACATCGCAAAGTGCGGCATATTTTTTACCTAATTCAGGATCGTTTTTCTTCTCACCTTTGTTTACACGTACGTTTTCTAAAACAACGATTTCGCCTTCTTTAACATCCACACCGTTTAAGTAGTCTTGTACTAAACGCACATTGAAACCTGCGTCTTTTAAGTAATCAACAACCGGTTGCAAAGAGTCTTCAGGTTTGAATTCACCTTCAGTTGGACGACCTAAGTGAGAGGTAACCATCACTTTTGCGCCTTTCTCTAAAGCCAGTTTTAACGTCGGGATAGTCGCACGAATACGCGCATCAGATGTCACTTTGCCATCTTTTACCGGTACGTTTAAGTCCGCGCGAATAAATACACGTTTACCTTTTAAATCTAAGTCGGTCATTTTGATTACTGACATAAGCTTTCCTCTTGGGTTAGTTAAAATTAAACGGGAACATTATACCTAGATCTTACTAGGTTGTAACGATGTAGATCAAATAAAAAAGCGAATTATGCTTATTTAGGGCAATCGATTACTTGCCATTGACGATCATAGCAAATGAATAATTCATTATGGCTCGCGCCTAAATAAGCGCCTTTTAGTTGTGGATTATTCTGCTTCATCCATTGAAATAATTCTTTACGGCTTAATTGTTCGTTTGGCAAGGAGAGAGATTCAAATAATGCTTTCTCTTGTTTGAAATAAGCTTCCGCTGAATCAAACGCACAGCTACCATGTTTTTCCCATTCACCTTGCAATAGTTTTGCGCCTGGCGAGATTGAAAGATAAGGTTTGAGGGTTTCAACTGGAAGCGGTGCTAAATCACCTTTACAAAAACGTGGGTGATCCGTAACAGAACGTGCATTCGCATTTTGTGGCCATAAACCATGCACTACCCAGCCAAATTGATTTTTTATATCACATTGATATTGTGCTGAATCAGGTAAATTATTGCCATATTGCGCACGTTGTTTTTCACAGAATGCAGGCGACCAAGATAAGACCAACATATAGTAATCAACAGGGGCATTTTTATTTTGTCCAATGGCATCATCGCGCATGATGACATCATAATTTCCAAAATCGTTTGTATTTTTGACCGCACTTTGGCTTTGTTGTTGTGTAGTTGTTGGGGCGGGTTTTGTGTCTTTTTTGTGTTCAGTGAAATATTGCCAAATGCTCAATGCAGCAAGGGCAATAAGGGAAAGAGTAGAAACCTGTTTTTTCATAAAAATCCTGTTTAAATTTTGTCAATTTTGCTTTTGTCGGCTATAATTCGCCGCTTTCTCATATAAAGGAATGGTATGGCGTTACTGATCACAAACAAATGCACAAACTGCGATATGTGCCTCCCCGAATGCCCGAATGAAGCAATTTCAATCGGCGAGGAGATCTATGTGATCGATCCTGACCTTTGTACGGAATGTGTTGGTCATTATGACACGCCAACTTGCCAAAAAGTTTGCCCGATTACAAACTGTATTAAGCCAGATCCTGAGCATCAAGAAAGCGAAGAGCAGCTTTGGGAACGTTTTGTGATGATTCACCATTCGGATAAGTTGTAGAATTTACCTGATCTTTTTCTTTTCGTCCAATGACTATGAATAAAACGAAGTTAATTAAAATCGCCATCATTCTGATTTATCTGTTCAGTCCGATTGATATTTTGCCTGAAGCGGTGCTTGGTCCGTTAGGTTTAGTGGATGATGCGGCAGCCATTGCTTTATTGATTCGAATTTTATTGAAAAAATAAAAACTTGAATAAAATCAACCGCACTTTGCTTTTCTCATTCTTGCAAAATCCCTTCAATTTTTCTAAACTACGCATCGGAAAATTTCTTTCCTCATCATTTCACTTTAAACGCTACCCGTGAGTAGCAAAAGGGACCTCAATCATGACAAACGTCAATCAATATGGCTGGAAAGCCTTGATTGGATCAGCTGTCGGCTATGCGATGGATGGATTCGATCTTCTTATTCTTGGATTTATGCTTAGTGCCATTTCGGCCGATCTTAATTTAACTCCCGCACAATCTGGCTCATTAGTCACCTGGACACTTATTGGTGCTGTGGTGGGCGGTATCGTATTTGGTGCATTAAGCGATCGTTACGGGCGAGTACGCGTGCTAACTTGGACAATCGTACTCTTCGCTGTATTCACTGGTTTATGTGCAATCGCACAAGGCTATTGGGATTTATTAATTTATCGCACTATTGCGGGTATCGGTTTAGGCGGTGAATTTGGTATCGGTATGGCATTAGCCATTGAAGCTTGGCCTGCAAAACACCGTGCAAAAGCAGCGTCTTATGTGGCATTAGGTTGGCAAGTGGGTGTGTTAGCGGCTGCGTTACTCACCCCAGTATTGCTTTCACATATCGGCTGGCGCGGTATGTTCGTTGTCGGTATCTTCCCGGCATTTGTGGCTTGGTATTTACGAGTTCGCTTACATGAACCTGAAATTTTCTCACAAAAACAGACCGAACTTTCAGCACAAAAAATATCAAAGCTGGAATCTTTTAAACTTCTAGTGAAAGATAGCGCAACCACAAAAGTGAGCCTTGGCATAGTGGTTTTAACGTCTGTACAAAACTTCGGTTACTACGGCATTATGATTTGGATGCCAAACTTCTTATCTAAACAACTTGGCTTTAGTTTAACGAAATCGGGTTTATGGACTGCCGTTACCGTATGCGGCATGATGGCAGGGATTTGGATTTTTGGTCGCTTAGCCGATAAAATCGGACGTAAACCAAGTTTCTTATTATTCCAACTTGGTGCGGTGATCAGCATCATCACTTACTCTCAATTAACTGATCCAACTGCGATGTTGGTGGCTGGCGCATTCTTAGGGATGTTTGTCAACGGCATGATGGGCGGTTATGGGGCGTTAATGGCAGAAGCCTATCCAACAGAAGCTCGTGCAACAGCACAAAATGTATTGTTTAACTTAGGTCGTGCCGTAGGTGGTTTTGGACCAGTTGTTGTCGGCGCGATTGTATCCGCGTACTCATTCAGTATTGCGATTGCTTTCTTAGCAGTGATTTATGTGATCGACATGGTAGCGACGGTCTTCTTAGTGCCAGAATTAAAAGGCAAAGAATTAAGCTAAGTGCGGTCAAAAAAATTCAAGTTTTTGAAAACATCGGTGTCAAAGCCGATGTTTTTTATTTGTGAAAAATCAGCCAATTTCAACCGCACTTTATGCTAAACTATGGACACTTTCCCCAATGTTGAAGAATTATCGTGTACGCTAAACGTTCAGTTTCTACCCGTATTGCTAAATATTTATTTGTGGTCATTATCTTCATGGGCATTATTAGCTCATTGAGTTTGCTCGTGATGGCCAGTAATAAATCGGATGCGGAAGCCATTAATATCTCCGGTTCTTTGCGTATGCAAAGTTATCGACTATTAACGGAAATGGAACGTTCGCCGGATACGGTTGAACAGAATCTTGTGCGTTATCAACGAAGTCTCAATGCTGAGGCCTTGCTTTCTGTGCAGAATCAGCTTTTTGCACCTTCAGGGGTGAGAGAATCCTATCAAAAAATTCTACAACGCTGGGCGGTGATGTCTGATTTCGCCCGTGCGCATCAAATCGAAAAATATCATGCTGAACTGAAAAGTTATGTACAAGATGTCGATGATTTCGTGTTGGAATTGCAACGCTTTGCTGAACAAAAATGGATTAGTGCGGTTTCAGTGCTATGCGTGTCGATGTTGTTAATTTTGGCCATGGTGTCCTATGTTATTTGGTATCTGAAGCGCGAAGTGGTGAAGCCTTTAGAGCTCATGACCAAAGCCAGTATGCAAGTGCAAATGGGACAGTTTAAACATATCCAGCTTGATACAGAAAGTGGTAATGAGCTTGGTGTTTTGGCGAAAGTGTTTACGCAAATGTCCTCGGAATTAGGGCGGCTTTATTCACGTTTAGAAGATGCCGTTAATGAGAAAACGCAAAAGTTGCGCCAAACTAACCGCTCTTTAACGACGCTTTATCAAAGCTCGCAGTTGCTTACGCCCACAAAGATTAATGATAAAATTCTCAGCCAAGTGCTCAATCATATTCGTGTCAGCGAACATTTACGCTATATTGAGTTAGAAATTTTCGGCTCAGAACATTGGGAAATTTCTTTTGGTCAAAAAGATCCTAAACAATCACTTCAAGTCGAAGAACTTTCTATTGAAAATGAAAACTTGGCTGTGCTCTCGTGGCAAGCCGGTTTGCCTTGTCCTGATCCGCGTATGATGAAAAACTTAGGACAAATGGTGGCAAAAGCATTGTATTCACACAAAACGCAACGTCAACAAGAGCAACTCTTATTGATGGAAGAGCGGTCCATTATTGCACGGGAATTACATGACTCGTTGGCGCAAGTGCTGTCTTTCTTACAAATTCAATTAACGCTGTTAAAGCATAATTTGAAGAAAGAAGACGAGGAATCAAAAGAGAAAAGCATTGCGATCATTGGTGAATTTGAACAAGCTTTATC
>CAUETL010000035.1:0-14241 GCA_959020685.1 Parahaemophilus parainfluenzae
ATTATTAGGGATTACTGAACCGGCAATGTTCGGGGTGAACTTACGCTATCGTCAGGCTTTCTTTGCGGCGATGATTGGTTCAGGTTTAGCAAGTGCTTTTATCGCATTCTTCAACGTCAAAGCCATTGCATTAGGCGCAGCAGGTTTCTTAGGTATTCCATCTATTAAACCAGATAGCCTTGCGATGTACAGCATTGGTATGGTGATTTCATTTGTGGTGGCATTCACGCTTTCTGTCATTTTTGTGAAACGCGCACAAGCAAAAGCATAATTGAGATACAAAAGAAAAAGCACGAGTTTAACCTCGTGCTTTTTTGTTTGGAAAAATGCGTCTAAAAATGACCGCACTTTCAGTGAAAATTAGCCTTCTCGACAGTTTAACCAAGTGCTTCTCATGCCTTGATTATTCTTGTAGTACACAGAATTATTTTCACGTGCGATTAAATCAACATAACTGCCATCAATCGGCTCATAAGAGCGATAAATCACTTCAAAGCGATTTCCTCGTGCATTTAAGGTACGATTTTCCACATGATCAAACGGCACCGCTTTTCCACCATCTAATTGGAAATAAATACCAAAGTTATCTTTCATGCGGCTTTCTCTTGAAAGCGGGAAGTAAGTGGTTAAATAAGAATTTGAACCCGTTTCTGAATTACGGCAAGAATAATAATAACGCTTGTAGTCTTTTGGATTGTTTAATTCCGCTTGGCTAATGTTATTTTTAAGGTATCGTGTTTTTACGGTTTTCTTTGGTTGTTGTGTTGTGGTACAAGCAAACAAACCTACGAATGCCGCCGTCAGTAATGCTAATTTAAATTTATTCATCGATAAAGTTCCGAGAGTAGAGTGAATGAGAAAGGGAGTATGATAGCGGAAATTGGGGATTGTGCAAGATATTGAATGTCTATAATTGGTTTTGATTAAAGCCAAGTTAGTCTTTTAATAAATTTTAATTTTTATATTTAGGAAATATAAGTGGAATTATATTCTTAATATTTCTATTATGTGACCAGATAATAAAATTATTTATATGGAGTATTAGATGCTTAAAAAACTTAAATTGCAGGCAGGGACATATCCTAGCTCAGATGAAAGCTTAGAAATAGAACTTAGCCCTGTAACTGTTTTTATTGGACCAAATAACAGTGGGAAATCTCAGGCTTTAATTGAAATAGAAGGATGGATAACTAAGGGAAAGACAGAATTATTAAATGTAATTAGCAACTTAGAGTTTGAAAGTTTAACCCGTGAGCAAGTTTATGAAAGAATGTTAGATAGAATAAAAATTGCTCCTTCAAAGGATTTTACTCCTTATAGTAACAATCATTTATTGATTGGAAAGTATGGTAATCATCAACAGATTTATTTGCCTGATTTAATCAATACTGCGCTATTTCCAAGTAAGGAGAACTTCAAAAATTCACAGTTAGCGGAAGTTTTATCTTATTTTACAACAAAGCTTGATGGATATAATAGATTATATTTAGTTAATTCACAAAATACGGGTGATTTGCAAGGAGATCCTATAGACAGTTTTTCTAAATTATTTAAGGATCAGATATTAATGTCTAAAGTTAGAGATGTTATTTATGGTGCTTTTAGAAAGTATTTAGTAATTGATCCTACTAATTTAGGGAATCTTAGATTGAGATTGTCTGAAGAAGAGCCTAAAGATGGTTTAGATAAAAGTCTTACTGAGGAGGCAATCGCTTTCCATAAGAATGCAACTTTAGTGGAGGATGCTAGTGATGGTGTTAAAGCATTTATAGGAATTATAATAGCTTTAATTGCCGGAGAATCTGATTTCATATTAGTTGATGAACCAGAGGCATTCTTACATCCAACACTTTCCTATAAATTAGGTAAAGAGATTACATCAATACTGAATAATAATAAAAGACTATTTGTTGCAACACATAGTGCTGATTTCTTGATGGGCTGTGTGCAAAGTAATGTTAGTATCAACATCGTGAGACTTACTTATGGGACTCAAGGGGCAACAGCGAGAATTTTAACTCAAGATAAGTTGAAACCTTTGATGCAAAATCCACTATTACGTTCAATAGGTGTTTTTAATGCGCTCTTCTATAATGCTGTTGTAGTTACTGAAGCCGATGCAGATAGAGCTTTTTATCAAGAAATTAATGAACGTTTATTAAAGGAAAAAGATCCAAGGGGGATTGAAGGATGTTTGTTTCTAAATGCTCAAAATAAACAGACTGTTTGGGATATTGTTAAGCCATTAAGAGATTTAGGTATTCCTACGGTTGGGATTGTTGATATTGATGTAATTAAAGAAGGTGGAGAAGTCTGGAATAAAGTGTTAAATGGAATATATTTGCCTGAACTAAGCCATGAATCTTATAGGAATAATAGAACTAACTTAAAAAAAGCTTTTGATAATATTTCAGGAAAGAATATGAAATGTGATGGAGGCGTGAATTTATTGAACGGTTCAGAAAAAGATTTTTGTTTAGATTTCTTTAAACATTTATCAGACTATGGATGTTTTGTTGTTCCCGTGGGGGAAATTGAAAGATGGCTCGAAAATCTTGATATTGAGCGTGGAAAGTCATCTTGGTTACGAAATATATTTGATAAAATGGGAGATGATCCTGATTTAGATGGGTATATTAAGCCTACTGATGGGGATGTATGGGACTTTATAGGAAAAGTTTCCAAATGGATTAATGATCCAAATAAAAAAGGTATTCCAAAATAAATATCTATTCTTATGAAATACCACCTAATTTTAGGTGGTATTTCATTACCTTAATTTTTTGTTCTACTTCATCGCCACACCCAACCACTTCATCATCTCTCTCTCATCCCAGCCTTTACGTTTGGCATAATCTTGAGCTTGGTCTTCATCAATGCGACCTAAAGTGAAATAGTTACTTGCAGGGTGGGTGAAGTACCAACCGCAGACAGAAGCTGCTGGCCACATGGCGTAGCTTTCAGTGAGTTTCATGCCGATGCGTTGTTCCACTTCTAATAAATCCCAAATCAAGGCTTTTTCCGTATGTTCCGGACAACTTGGATAACCCGGTGCAGGGCGGATGCCAACATAGTTTTCATTGATTAAACCTTGGTTGTCGAATTCTTCTTGCGTGTAGCCCCAAATGCGGGTACGAAGCTCAAAGTGTAGGTATTCTGCCATGGCTTCCGCTAAGCGATCGCCCACAGCTTGTAGTAAGATAGCATTGTAGTCATCGCCTGCTGCTTTATAGCCTTCCACTAATTCCATTTCTTCAATACCCGCACAAACGGCGAACATGCCGAACCAGTCTTTTTTACCACTTTCACGATCAGCAATAAAGTCGCTTAAGCAGAAGTTAAATGGGCTTTTGCTGTTTTTGCCTCGTTCCGTTTGTTGGCGTAAGCCATAAGCGGTGCCAATGGGTTGTGTGCGTTCTTCATCAGAAAATAGCACCACATCGTCGCCCACACGTTCTGCAGGGAAAATGCCTAAAATACCACTTGGGTTGAGTTTATGGTTTTGCTCTAATTCATCCAATACCACTTGTGCATCGTTCCATACTTTGCGTGCTTCTTCTCCGCCTTCTGGATAATCAAAGGCATCCGGATAGCCACCCATTAAGCCCCAAATACGGAAGAATGGTGACCAGTCGATAAATTTACGTAATGTGGCAATCGGTACATTTTTGAATTCAACAATGCCCGTTTGGTTTGGTTTTGGCGGCACGTAATCTGCCCATTCACCACTAAAACCATCAAAGCGGTTTGCACGCGCTTCTTCAATGCTAAGCTGTTTACGCAGTGGTTTACGGTTAGAGAAAGATTGCTGAATTTTCTCGTAATCTTTCTTGAATTGTTCCCACAATGCCGCACGGCTTTCAGGGTTCATTAATGTCGCACACACTGTCACCGCACGAGAGGCATTTGAGGTATAAAATACGCCGTGTTCTTTATATTTTGGATAAAGTTTAATCGCCGTATGTTCTTTAGAGGTGGTAGCACCGCCAATCATCACAGGCAGGTTTAAGCCTAAGCGAGTCATTTCACCCAAGAAGTATTCCATCTCATCTAGAGAAGGGGTAATCAAACCACTTAAAGCAATGATATCGGCTTTTTCATCAATGGCGGTTTGAATGATTTTGTCCGCTGGCACCATCACGCCCAAGTCAATCACTTCAAAGTTATTACATTGCATTACTACGCTTACGATGTTTTTACCGATATCGTGCACGTCGCCTTTTACAGTCGCAATCACCACTTTACCGTTGCTTGAACCTTTTTGTTTGGTGGCGTTGATGAATGGCTCTAAATACGCCACGGATTGTTTCATCACGCGTGCAGATTTCACCACTTGTGGCAGGAACATTTTACCGTCACCGAATAAATCGCCGACTACGTCCATGCCTGCCATTAGCGGACCTTCAATCACATCTAATGGGCTTGGTAAGGTTTGGCGAGCTTCTTCCGTATCTTCCACAATGTAAGTAGTAATCCCTTTCACAAGCGCGTGTTTTAAACGTTCTTCAACCGGCCAAGTACGCCATTCAGCCACAGAATCGACCGCACTTTCATCGTTGCCTTGGTTACGATATTTTTCCGCAATATCGAGCAGTTTTTCGGTGGCATCAGGGCTGCGGTTTAATACCGCATCTTCTACAATTTCACGTAATTCAGGATCGAGATCGTCATAAATCGCCAGTTGTCCCGCATTCACAATCCCCATATCCATGCCTTGCTTAATGGCGTGATAGAGGAAGACGGCGTGAATGGCTTCACGCATCACGTTATTACCACGGAAAGAGAAGGAGACATTCGACACCCCGCCTGAGATTTTCGCGTGCGGAAGAGCTCGTTTAATACGACCTGTAGCATTGATGAAATCCACACCGTAGTTGTTGTGTTCTTCAATCCCCGTACCGATGGCGAAAATGTTCGGGTCGAAAATAATATCTTCTGGTGGGAAGCCAAGTTGATTCACTAAAATGTCATAAGCACGGCTACAAATTTCGACTTTGCGATCTTCAGTATCCGCTTGCCCCACTTCGTCAAACGCCATCACCACTACAGCTGCACCATATTTACGCACTAATTTGGCGTGGTCGACAAAGATTTCTTCTCCTTCTTTCAGCGAGATCGAGTTTACAATCGGCTTACCTTGTACTGATTGTAAACCTGCCTCAATCACTTCCCATTTAGACGAGTCGATCATCACGGGCACTTTTGCCGCATCTGGTTCGGTCGCCATAATATTGAGGAAACGGGTCATGCATTTTTTGCCGTCTAGCAAGGCTTCGTCCATGTTCACATCAATGACTTGCGCACCGTTTTCTACTTGGTCAATCGCAATTTCAATGGCTTCGGCAAATTTGTCTTCTTTAATTAAGCGTTTGAATTTTGCCGAACCTGTCACGTTATTACGTTCACCCACGTTCACGAATAGGCTTTCATCATCAATATTGAGTGGCTCTAAGCCGGATAAACGCATTGCGGTTTTAATTTCCGGCAATTTACGCGGCTCAATACCTTGCATTGCATCGGCAAAGGCTTTGATATGCTCTGGTGTGGTACCACAACAACCGCCGACAATGTTCACAAAGCCACTTTCAGCCCATTCTTTAAGGTGTGCTGCCATCTCTTCTGCACCCAAGTCATAGCCACCAAAGGCATTTGGTAAGCCTGCATTTGGGTGGACGGAAACATAGGTTTCACTGATTTTAGATAGTTGTTCAACATACTGGCGCAGCTCTTTCGGACCTAGCGCACAGTTTAAGCCGAAAGTCAGTGGTTTAGCGTGACGAAGGGAGTTGTAGAATGCTTCAGTGGTTTGCCCTGAAAGCGTACGGCCGGAAGCATCGGTAATGGTGCCGGAAATCATAATTGGCAATTCCACACCCAATTCTTCAAATACAGTTTCAATGGCGAAAATGGCGGCTTTTGCGTTTAACGTGTCGAAAATGGTTTCGATCATGATTAAATCAGCGCCACCTTCAATTAAGCCTTTAGTGGCTTCAGCATAGGCATCGACCAATTCCATAAACGTCACATTACGGAAACCTGGATCGTTTACATCTGGGGAAATCGAGGCGGTGCGGTTAGTTGGCCCTAACACGCCAGCAACAAAGCGAGGTTTTTCTGGTGTGCTGTATTTATCTGCGGCTAAACGTGCTAGTTTTGCCCCTGCAAAATTCAGTTCGTAGGCAATAGACTGTAAATCATAATCCGCTTGCGCAATGGTGGTAGAACTGAAAGTATTGGTTTCAATAATATCGGCGCCTGCGGCTAAATATTTCTCATGAATCGCAGAAATCAATAGTGGTTGGGTTAAGGTGAGCAAGTCATTATTGCCACGTAAATCAACCGCACTTTCTTTAAAACGCTCGCCTCTAAAATCAGCCTCGGTGAGTTTGTATTTTTGGATCATCGTCCCCATTGCACCATCTAAAATGAGGATGCGTTCAGCGAGGGATTTTTTTAGTAATTCGGTTTGATTATGTGACATAGACAGCTCTTTTTAAAATCAATCAATATTGGTCGGAATAATAGGGATAAGCATGGATACTGTCAAATAAAAGGGGAGAAAGTGCGGTAAAAAAATGGAATGTTTTCAAAAAGAAAGGCGGACAAATTGTCCGCCGAATGGTTAGCAATATTTGCTGTCCGAGTAAAAAAACAAATTAACGTAAAAATGCCGGAATATTTTTTTCGTATTCACTGATGGCATCTTCATGTTGTAACGTCAAACCGATGTTATCCAAGCCGTTTAATAAACAATGACGGCGGAATTCATCCAGTTCAAAGTGATAGACTTTGTCACCTACAGTGACGGTCATCGCTTCCAAATCTACATGGATTTGTTTGCCTTCATTTGCCCACACCCATTGGAAGATTTCTTCCACTTCTTCTTCGCTTAAACGAATCGGTAACATGTGGTTATTTAAGCTGTTATTGTAGAAAATATCCGCAAAACTTGGAGCAATCATCACTTTGAAGCCGTAATCGGCTAATGCCCAAGGTGCATGTTCACGAGACGAACCACAGCCAAGGTTTTTACGTGCTAATAAAATGGTCGCGCCTTGATATTGTGGATAATTCAATACGAAATCTGGGTTTGGCTTGGTACCTTCTACATCCAAATAACGCCATTCATGGAATAAGTGTTTACCGAAACCTACGCGGGTAATGGCTTGTAAAAATTGTTTTGGAATAATCGCATCCGTATCCACGTTTGCTGCATCCAATGGCACTACTAAGCCTGAAAGTTGTTTAAATCCTGCCATTTTCTGCTCCTTAGTTTAATGTTACGTCACGAATATCAACGAATTTACCGAACATTCCAGCTGCCGCAGCCATCGCAGGACTCACCAAGTGAGTACGACCGTTACGACCTTGGCGACCTTCAAAGTTACGGTTCGAAGTGGAAGCACAACGTTCCCATTCACCTAAACGGTCATCGTTCATCCCTAAGCACATTGAGCAGCCCGGATTACGCCATTCAGCGCCCGCTTCGATAAAGATTTTATCCAAACCTTCTTTTTCTGCTTGTTCTTTCACTAAACCAGAACCTGGTACCACTAAAATACGTTTTACGTTATCGGCTTTTTTGCGGCCTTTCATGACAGCCGCTGCCGCACGTAGATCTTCGATACGGGCATTAGTACAAGAACCGATAAACACTTGATCCACGGGAATCTCTTTCAAATCGGCATTCGCTTCTAATCCGATATAATTCAATGCTTTTTCTGCAGACGCACGAGTCACCGGATCGGTCATTTCTGCTGGATTTGGCACTGGCTGATCGATACCAATTACTTGGCCTGGATTTGTTCCCCAAGTTACCTGTGGTGCAATGTCTTTCGCTTCTAATGTGATGACCGTGTCAAATTTCGCATCGTCATCGGATTTTAAGGTTTTCCAATAAGCAATCGCATCATCCCAATCTTTACCTTTCGGCGCATGTGGACGACCTTTTAAGTATTCGAAAGTCGTTTCATCTGGTGCGATTAAGCCGGCTTTTGCACCCATTTCAATCGCCATATTACATACAGTCATACGGCCTTCCATGGAAAGATCACGAATCGCTTCACCGCAGAACTCCACCACATGGCCTGTACCGCCTGCCATGGTGGTTTTACCGATGATGGCAAGAATAATGTCTTTTGCGGTAATGCCTGGCGCTACTTTGCCACGCACTTCAATTTTCATATTTTTTGCGCGAGCTTGTTTTAAGGTTTGTGTGGCTAATACGTGTTCGACTTCGGATGTACCAATACCAAATGCCAAAGCACCGAACGCACCGTGGGTAGCGGTATGAGAGTCACCACAAACGATAGTCATGCCCGGTAAGGTTAAGCCTTGTTCCGGTCCCATGACATGTACGATACCTTGTTCTTTTGTGGTCATATCGAACAATTGAATACCGGTCGCTTTTGTATTTTTTGCGAGCTCCAATACTTGAATTTTCGCTTGGCCTTCAAGTTTGTTCACATCACGTACTTGAGTAGAAATACTGTGATCCATGGTGCCGAAAGTTTTGCTGACTTGACGCACTTGACGGCCTGCCACACGTAAACCGTCAAAGGCTTGTGGACTGGTCACTTCATGGATTAAATGACGGTTAATATATAAAATCGGCGTTTCGCCTTCAGCTTCGTATACCACGTGGGCATCGAATAATTTTTCGTAAAGAGTTTTTGCCATAATTTTTCTCAATTCGTTAGAGTAGTAAGTGCGGTCAAATTTCAGGATGTTTTTAAACCGCACTTTAATTGTTTTTATTAGATTGCGTTAGCGATCAACGTCCCCATTTCCGCCGTTGAAACAGGGGCAGAATCATCGGCTAAATCACCGGTACGGTGACCATTTGCTAAGACTTTTTGTACGGCATTTTCAATGGCATCTGCGGCATCATTTAAGTTGAAGCTATAACGCAACATCATTGCCGCAGAAAGAATTTGTGCGATTGGGTTGGCAATGCCTTTGCCAGCGATATCCGGTGCAGAACCGCCAGCCGGTTCATATAAACCAAAACCTTCTTCGTTTAAGCTAGCAGATGGTAACATCCCCATAGAACCTGTGATCATCGCCGCTTCATCAGAAATAATATCACCGAATATGTTAGAGCAGAGGAGCACATCGAAAGACTCAGGCGCTTTGATTAATTGCATGGTCGCGTTGTCGATATAAATGTGATCTAAGGTGACTTCAGGGTAGTCTTTCGCCACTTCAGTCACGGTTTCACGCCATAAGATTGAGGCTTGTAGTACGTTAGCTTTATCCACAGAAGTCACATGTTTACGACGTTTCATTGCCGCATCAAAAGCCGCACGTGCAATGCGTTCGATTTCATATTTGTAATAAACTTCGGTATCGAATGCTTTGGTTTGTGCACCTTCGCCTTCACGGCCTTTAGGCTGACCGAAATAAATCCCGCCCGTTAATTCACGTACAACCACCATATCAAATCCTTTTGCCGCAATATCTGCACGTAATGGGCAGAATTTTTCGAGCCCTTTATAAAGGGTAGCTGGGCGAAGATTACAGAATAATTTGAAATGTTTACGCAATGGTAATAATGCACCGCGTTCTGGTTGTTGATCTGGTGGTAAATTTGTCCATTTGGGGCCACCTACAGAGCCAAACAAAATCGCATCAGCATCATCACAACCTTTTAAGGTTTCTGCCGGTAATGGGCAACCACAATGATCAATTGCAGCACCACCCACATAAAACTCGTTAAAGTTAAGTTTGAAACCGAATTTTTCTTGGACTTTGTTTAATACTTTGATGGCTTCAGCCATCACTTCTGGACCAATACCGTCTCCCGGTAGAACAGCGATGTTGTATGATTGCATATTATTTTTCCTATTTCAGTCACACCAAAGTGCGGTTAATTTTCTCCCCTCTTTTGTAAAGAGGGGCTGGGGGGAGATTTTTACGATATAAAATTCACTGCAGAGGTTGATGTTACTTCTGCCAAATCTCCCTATCCCCCTCTTTGCTAAAGAGGGAAACTCAATTAATTAATGATGTTTATGGCTTTTAATATCGGCGACTTTATGTGCACGATAAATGGCATTAATTGCATGAACTAAAGCAAGTGCGGAAGATTCAACGATGTCTGTTGCTAAACCAACACCGTGGAATTTACGGCCTTCGTGTTCAACCACGATATCCACCTGACCTAAGGCTTCAGCACCTTCGCCTTTTGCAGTTAAGTTATAGTGGGACATTTTGATATCTAAGCCGGTTAAATTCAAGATCGCATTGTAAACTGCATCAACCGGACCATTACCACCGATTGACGAAGTGCTTAATTTATTGCCATCCAATTCCACTTGAACAAAAGCGGTTGCTGGATATTCTTTTGTGGAGTGTGCCGAAAGTTTATCTAACACTAAGCGATCTTCATCACCTTGTTGCATGTCGATAAACGCCAACGCTTCCAAGTCATAATCGAATACTTGGCCTTTTTTGTCTGCTAATTTCAAGAAAGATTCGTACAATTTATCCAAATCGTAATCTTGCTCGGTGTAACCCATATCCGCCATATGACCTTTCACAGCTGCGCGACCAGAACGTGCGGTTAAGTTTAATTTCTCTTTCTTCAAGCCGATAGTTTCTGGTGACATGATTTCGTAGGTATTTTGGTTTTTTAACATACCATCTTGGTGAATACCGGATGAATGTGCGAAAGCATTCGAACCTACAATCGCTTTATTCGGTTGGATTGGCATATTACAAAGTTGGCTCACCATTTGGCTGACACGATGGATTTCTTGTGTGTTGATACGTGTATCCACACCCATAAACTCTTGGCGAACTTTCATTGCCATCACGACTTCTTCAAGTGAAGTATTACCTGCACGTTCACCGATGCCGTTTACGGTACATTCAATTTGACGAGCGCCATTTTGTACTGCGGTTAAGGAGTTAGCCGTTGCCATACCCAAGTCATTGTGGCAATGTACGGAAATCACAGCTTTATCGATATTTGGTACGCGGTTACGTACTTCAGCAATAATATTGCCGAATTGATTAGGTAAGCAGAAACCAACGGTATCTGGAATGTTTACGGTGGTTGCCCCCGCATTGATTGCAGCTTCAACAATGCGACAGATATTATCGATGCCCGTACGACCAGCATCTTCGCAAGAAAATTCCACATCATCCGTGTAGTTACGCGCACGTTTTACCGCTGCTACAGCCATTTCAACGACATCGTCAAAGGTACGTTTTAATTTGGCTTCAACGTGTAATGCTGAAACTGCAATAAATGTATGGATACGAAACGCTTCTGCCACTTTTAAGGCTTCAGCTGCAGCATCAATATCTTTAATTACTGCACGAGAAAGTGCTGCAACACGACTATTTTTGATATGACGTGCGATAGTTTGAACAGATTCAAAATCGCCTTGAGAAGAAACCGGAAAACCGACTTCCATTACATCTACGCCTAGACGTTCAAGTGCTAAAGCAATCTGTAATTTCTCTTTAACGGTTAAGCTTGCTTTTAACGCTTGTTCTCCATCACGCAAGGTGGTATCAAAAATAATAACGCGATCTGACATAATAATTTCCTTCTGTTGTCACTCAAAGTGCGGTCGCTTTTAGCTCTGTTTTTGAAACAAAAAAACCCGCAATCTTGAAAGTGCGGGTTGATAATAGATCTTTTACATAAAGGTGTTTTTTATCCACAACTTAGCCGCACAAAGAATGTGAGAGCAGAAGGTTGAGAGATAAATAAACAACTTGATACATAAAAAAGATAATCCTATAAAAAATTCTGTAAAACGCTGTTCATATTACGGATAAAAGTTTTGCTGTCAAACCATTTTTTAGTGATTTATATCTAAAATGAATATCTCGATATAATCTTAAAAGTTTATTTATCTAAGCGTAATGGTTTTATTAGAATTAATATCTAAAAATAGCTTTTAAGAAGTTGTTTTTGTCCTGTTTTATTCCTAGTTTCTGGTATGCCGATTTTTTCTAAATTTTTTTCTCTTTTTGCGATCTGAATCGCAAAATTAAGACAAATCTTTCATTTTTTGACACCAATCTCGTCATAATTCTCTTTTTAAAGGAGAGAATAAATGAGCGATTTTGCGTCGATTTTATTGCGGTTGTCACAAGTACCCAAATTGGGCAGTGTGCGAATTCAACAAATTTTGGCCCATGTAGGTATAGAAGACTTATTAAATTATGATGAAGTGGTATTTCAACAAATGGGTTGGAATGCTTTGCAGATTCGTCGTTGGTTTCAGCCTGAAATGAAATTCATTGAGCCCGCTTTGAGTTGGGCTGAAAAAGAAGGACATCATTTAATTCACTGTTTTTCAGATGAGTATCCTTTTTTACTCAAACAAATTAGTGGCTTTCCGCCTTTATTATTTGTGAAAGGCAATTTGACCGCACTTTCTGCGCAGCAAATCGCCATGGTTGGGAGCCGCTATTGTTCGGCTTATGGTGAATATTGGGCAAAATATTTTGCGACAGAGCTTTCTCTCGCAGGATTGACGGTGACGAGTGGGCTTGCATTAGGTATCGATGGATTTAGTCATCAGGCGGTGGTGGATATTCAAGGACAAACCATTGCCGTATTGGGTAGCGGATTAGAGCATATTTACCCCGCTAAACATCGCCGATTAGCCGAGCAAATTATCGAAAATAACGGGGCATTAGTTTCTGAATTTATCCCTACGCAAGCACCGATTGCCGAAAATTTTCCTCGCCGTAATCGCATTATCAGTGGGCTTTCATTAGGAACATTAGTCATTGAAGCCACAGAGAAAAGCGGTTCACTCATTACAGCACGTTATGCCTTAGAACAAAATCGCGATATTTTTGCGCTGCCGGGGAATATTCAAAGTGAATACAGTCAAGGCTGCCATAAATTGATTAAGCAAGGGGCGATGTTGGTAGAAAATGTCAAAGATATTTTAGATAGCCTCAACCATAGTGTTATTTTTCAGCCACTAGTACATAATACGCAAATTAATAAGCCGATAGCTCAACCACTAACAGCAAAAACACCAGCTGTGGAGCCGAGTCATCCTGAACTTTATCAACATATCAGTTATACACCAATAAGCCTTGATGATTTATCTGCAGCACTGAACTTGCCGGTGGATTCGCTTTTAGTACAATTATTGGATTTGGAATTACAAGACTTAATCATCAATGAGAATGGACTCTATAAGCGGATAGCATAAACGGGGTAGAGTAAGGAGACTATCCTGTGCTAAGATACGGTCAGTTTTAGAAAGGAGAGCCTATGTTAGCCATTATTTCCCCGGCAAAAACCTTAGATTTTGAAAGTGCGGTCAGAAATCTTCCAGTTTCTCAACCGCACTTGACGGATTATAGTGAGCAACTGATTGAAATCTGTCGTCAATTATCTCCCCAAGATCTTTCTTCCTTAATGTCTATCAGCGACAAGCTTGCAGGATTAAATGCCGCTCGTTTTGCTGAATGGACAAAATCTCACAACGAAAAAAATTCACGCGCAGCCATTTGGGCATTCAAAGGTGATGTTTACACCGGCTTAGATGCTGATAGTTTATCTGATGAAGATGTACAATTCGCTCAACGCCATTTACGTGTGCTTTCTGGTTTATATGGTTTACTTAAACCCCTTGATTTAATGCAACCTTACCGTTTGGAAATGGGCACAAAGTTAGCGAATCCCAAAGGGAAAGATCTTTATGCTTTTTGGGGTAACATTATCACTCAATCCGTGCAACAGGCACTTGATGAGCAAGGCGATTGTGTTTTGATCAATTTAGCTTCCGATGAATACTATAAATCAGTAAAAGAAAACCAATTAAATGCACAAATTGTGAAGCCTGTTTTCTTAGATAATAAGAATGGTAAATACAAAGTGGTCAGCTTTTATGCGAAAAAAGCCCGTGGTTTAATGTGTCGTTTTATCATTCAAAATCGTTTGGAACGTGTTGAACAACTGAAAGAGTTTGACCTTGGTGGTTATTGGTTTGATGCGACATCCTCTACTGAAAAAGAATTTGTATTTAAGCGAGATATCAATGAATAAAATCCTGGTTATATTGACCGCACTTTTACTCTCAGGTTGTGCGGCAAAAGTGAGTCAGCTTCAAACACCTGAAAAAATTGAATATAACGGCAAAACCTATAAACTTACTGCAAGCCAAGATTTGGATACGATTGCACGTTATGTTTATCTTGCCGAGCCGGATACCTTGGAAAATTGGCAGTCTCAAATTGAAGTGTTGCTTGATCGTG
>CAUETL010000036.1:0-13711 GCA_959020685.1 Parahaemophilus parainfluenzae
CGATAGTATTTTTTATTTTCTAACCAGCGTTTAACAAGGACTTTATTTAAGCTTTCCAACCAACGAATTTCAAATACTTGCTGCAAGAAATAATCAGCGATGGAGTGGATAACTTGTACCAATACTAAGAGGGCATTGAGTTTTGCAAAGAACCAAAACTTATCTGCATCTAATTCCTGCATTGAGCTATAAAGCCCGTTATAGAAAAAAGAGTTGAGAACACTGAAGCGTACTTCTAACAAAATCATGGTAAACAACACCAATAGCATAAGGATGATTTTGATGCTGTTACGGCGATTAATCGAAGGGGATGCAATATGCCAAAACTTTTGACCAAATGAGGTTTGTTTTAATGCTATCATCACCATGCTAAAGCATAAAACTACCCAGAAAAGTGCGGTCAAAATCCAGCTTAAACTTGAGTTAAGTTCAGTTTGCCAATTCATTGATTATCCATAAAGTAAAAAACGAAAAAAGGGCGAAATATTCGCCCTCGTATTGTGCGCTCAATTAAAACTCAACTTTCGTGTTGAAGATAAATTCACGTCCATAACCTAATGCAACAGGGATTAACGTGTTTGTTGCGTTACCAGAGGTGGATGGATAGTAAGTTTTATCTGCTAAGTTTTTACCGTTAAGTTGGAAAGACACTTTCTTGCCAGAGATTTTGGTATCGTAAGCAATAAAGGCATCATATACCACGGCATGAGGTAATTTGTATGCTTTTGTGTAATCACTGTTATAAGCATGCCAAGAACCTAAATAACGAGCACCACCACCAACACGGATGTTACCAAAATCAAATTCACCAACGTTATAAGCTAAGAATAGAGAAGCTTGATGTTTTGGTACACCTGAAAGTTGTTGATTTACCGCATCAGGATAAAGCTCATTTTCAAGTGATTTTACTTTGGTGTAGGTATAGTTAGCTGCTACGCTTAGGTTATCAGTAATTTGACCATTAAGATCGAATTCCACACCGCGAGAACGTTGTTTACCGACAATATTTAATTGTGCATTTGAACCCGAACCAACTGCTTCTGCCACATTACGTTTGGTGATATTGAATAATGCAAGTGTCGCGTTGAAGCCAGAGTTTTCGTATTTTGCACCAATTTCAAAAGATTTACCTTGTTCTGGTTTTAAATCTCCGCTAACAGGTGTTGCCACACTCATTTGTGGACGGAAAGACTCCGAATAGTTTGCAAAGGTCGCAATATGTGGCGTAAATTTATATACGGCACCTAATTGATACAATAATTTACCATCGTGCTGATCAGTATTTCCTGTTCTTGTTAGATTTTGGCCTTTTTTACAGTTTGCAGCATTTAAACAATGACGTCCCGCAAATTGATCAAAGTACTCATAACGTAAACCGCCCGTCATGATAAAGTTATCTGTAAAGTAAGCGGTATCTTGAATATAAACACCAACGGTTTTGAGATGGTTATATTGGTAAGCGTTGCCGTTACCGTTTTTATGTTCAGCAACCGGATTGGTATAATTTGGATGATCGATATTGATATCAGAACTCATGATACCTTGGTTATAAATAGGTCCAATATCGCGGATATTACGCATGACATCTACACCAGCTACAAAACGGTTAGCAATATCACCAATACCAAATTCACCAACGATATTTAATGTACCACTATGAACACGTTGATCGCCTTGTTGCTGTTCAATCGCACGACGGGCTGTACGAGTTTTAACGTTAATATTAGTGATGCGAGCTTGATCGTAGAAATATTTGTAACGCGCATAGCTATAACCCGCATTTAATTTCCAACCATCACTTAATTTGTGTTCAATTTTGAAATCGATATTATCGGTTTTTGCCGTAGTTTCATTATTTGGTTCATCTAAACGACGTGACACAGGGATATCCGGTAATGCATTCGTTGCCGTTAAAAGATTTGTACCACGATCAAATGGCTCAAGAATATCTTTGTGCTCATAAGAAAGAAGTACTTTAGTTTTATCATTTTCCCAAGAAAGTGATGGTGCGTAAGTCGTGTTTTTCACTTTGCCAAAATTACGCCAGTAGTCTTTTTCTTGTTTGTCATAGATAAAGCGGTAAGCAAAACCATTTCCTAAGCCACCAGTGAAATCTAATTGTGTTCCCCATAGGCTATGATTACCTAAAGTTCCACCAATGACATAGCGAGGTGTTTGTTGTGGTTTTTTAGTAATGATATTGACCACGCCACCTGGATCTTGAATACCATAAAGCACAGATGCAGGCCCTTTTAAAACTTCAACGGTTTCAGTTGTCGCGCTAAAGTTTTTAGCTGGGCCAGCTTGTAAACCGTTACGCATAATCGAGTTGTCACGGTTTCCACCAAAACCACGTTTCTGAATAGAGTCAAACATCCCACCTAAGGTGTTGGCTTGGCTGACACCACTAACGTTATAAAGTGCATCAATGAGTGATTCAGGCTTGCGATCTTCCAATAGTTTGGTTGAAAGAATATTTACTGTGTTTGGTGTGTCGAATACAGGCACTTCAGCTTTCGATACAACGGATGTCCCGGTTGTTTGATAACCATTTTGTTTGATACCCGTATCTTGAACATTGATTTGCTCAAGTACTTCGGTGTTTGTATTTGCGGCTTGTTCAGTTTCCGCAAATGCTGAAACTGAAAAACTGGTTAAAAGTGCGGTTGAAATGAGGCTTAATTTAAAATTCATAATCGCTATCCCGATAGATAATAAAAGAGCCGCAAGTATAGCGAAAACGTTTACGTCGATCAATGCAAATTATTTTCATTTGCTTATGCGGTTTATTCAGAAAATATTCATTTAAATTAAGTAGGGGATAAAAAGAAAAAATCCCAAGCTAAAAAGCTTGGGATTGCAATATGGTGCGACTAGCTGGACTCGAACCAGTGACCCCCACCATGTCAAGGTGGTGCTCTAACCAACTGAGCTATAGTCGCGCAAAAGATGTGGCAGATGATAAACAGTTTTAAGGATGAAAACAAGAGGATTTGTTTTAAGTTAAATTTAGCTGCTAAAAAAATAACCAAAATCTGATTTAAAAAGTCTCAGTAGTTATTTTGATTTTGTACAGGTTTAAGCGTATAATGCGCAGCGTTTTTTATCTCGGATGAGCCGAAATTTAAAAAAGCTTTAGTAAATTGTAACCATTTGTGGAGTTTAGATAATGTCTAGAAAATTAAGAAGAACGAAGATTGTATGTACAATGGGTCCAGCTACAGACCGCGATAACAATCTTGAAAAAATTATCGCAGCAGGCGCTAATGTTGTACGTATGAACTTTTCTCACGGTACACCAGATGATCATATTGAGCGTGCTGAGCGTGTTCGTGCGATCGCGAAAAAATTAGGTAAAACCGTGGCAATTTTAGGTGACTTACAAGGTCCTAAAATTCGTGTTTCTACTTTTAAAGACGGCAAAATTTTCTTAAATGTTGGCGATAAATTTATTCTTGATGCGGAATTACCAAAAGGTGAGGGTAATCAAGAAGCTGTTGGTCTAGACTATAAAACTCTTCCACAAGATGTTGTTCCTGGCGATATTCTTTTATTAGATGATGGCCGTGTTCAATTAAAAGTCCTTTCTACTGATGGTGCAAAAGTATTTACTGAAGTGACAGTTGGTGGTCCATTATCAAACAATAAAGGGATCAACAAATTAGGCGGTGGTTTATCTGCAGATGCATTAACTGAAAAAGATAAAGCAGATATCATCACAGCTGCACGTATCGGTGTAGATTACTTAGCTGTATCTTTCCCACGTTCAAGTGCAGATTTAAACTATGCTCGCGAATTAGCAAAACAAGCAGGTTTAGACGCGAAAATCGTTGCTAAAGTTGAACGTGCTGAAACTGTTGTTGATGAAGCAGCAATGGATGATATTATCCTGGCTTCTGATGTCATCATGGTTGCGCGTGGTGACTTAGGTGTTGAAATTGGTGACCCAGAATTAGTTGGCGTACAGAAAAAATTAATTCGTCGTTCACGTCAATTAAACCGTGCGGTTATTACTGCAACTCAAATGATGGAATCAATGATCAGCAACCCAATGCCTACTCGTGCAGAAGTGATGGATGTGGCAAATGCGGTATTGGATGGTACTGACGCGGTAATGCTTTCAGCAGAAACTGCAGCAGGGCAATATCCAGCTGAGACTGTGGCAACAATGGCACGCGTATGTTTAGGTGCAGAAAAAATGCCAAGCATCAATATTTCTAAACACCGTTTAGATCGTGAGTTCAGAGATATTGAAGAATCTGTAGCGATGTCTGCAATGTACGCTGCAAACCACTTAAGCGGTATTGCAGCAATCATTACCTTAAGCCACTCTGGTCGTACACCATTATTAATGTCACGTATCAGCTCAGGTTTACCAATCTTTGCACTTTCTCGTGTTCAAGAAACATTAAACCGTTGTGCATTATACCGCGGTGTGACACCAGTTCATTTTGATGGTGAATCTCGTAGCTCTGCGGGTGCAAAAGCAGCGATTAACCTATTAAAAGAAAAAGGTTATTTAGTTTCTGGTGATGTTGTTTTATTAACACAAGGTGATGAGTCAGAAGGTACAACTAACGTTTGTCGTACTTTAACTGTTGAATAATCAACATTCATGAATAAAAAAGAGCGGTGGATTTTTCCACCGTTTTTTTATATCTAAAATATTGAAAATATTGACCGCACTTTTTTCTTAAAACCACCTCGTATTTGCGGTATCATAAGCACAGTTTTTAGTTTAAATTGAAATCCTTATGGCCTCACAAAGACAAATCCAATCTCCAGATCAGAAAACTGAACAAGTTAGCATCCCGCCTCATTCCACTGAAGCTGAACAAGCCGTACTTGGCGGCATCATGTTGAGTAATCAACATTGGGATGGTATTGCAGAAAGAGTGATCGCTGAGGATTTTTATACTTTTGCGCATAAAGCAATCTTCCAAACCATGGAAGAATTAATGCGTAATCAAAGCCCGATTGATTTAATCACCCTTGATCAAGCCCTTAAAGCGAAAGGTATTAGCGATTCTGTAGGCGGTTTTGCTTATTTAGCCGATCTTTCTAATAACACGCCAAATGCCATTAATATTTTGGCTTATGCTGAAATCGTGCGTGAAAAAGCGATTTTGCGTGAGCTTATTGCTGTGGGAAATCGTATCGCAGAAAACAGCTATTCTCCGAAAGGCAAAGACATCAAAATGGTGTTGGATGAAGCTGAAAGAGAAGTGTTTGCTATTGCTGAAAAACGTAGCTCTTCAACTGAAGGACCTCAAAATGTGATCAGCGTGTTGGAAAGTACTATTGCTCGAATTGATACCTTAAGTAAGCTTGAAAATCATAGCGGTGTGACAGGGGTCACAACGGGCTTTGTTGAGTTAGATAAGAAAACAGCCGGTTTACAGCCTTCCGATCTCATCATTGTGGCTGCACGTCCTTCCATGGGTAAAACCACGTTTGCAATGAACCTTTGTGAAAATGCTGCCATGGCAAGTGATAAGCCTGTATTGGTATTCAGTTTAGAGATGCCTGCTGAGCAAATTATGATGCGTATGATTGCCTCTCTCGCTCGCGTGGACCAAACCAAAATTCGTACAGGCCAAAACTTGGAAGAAGCGGAATGGAGCAAAATTGCCAGCGTGTTTGGGATGTTTAAGCAAAAAAATAATCTTTATATCGATGATTCATCGGGTTTAACTCCAACAGAATTGCGTTCTCGCGCACGTCGTGTGTATCGCGAAAATGGTGGATTGAGCATGATCATGGTGGACTACCTTCAATTAATGCGCGCACCCGCATTTTCAGATAACCGTACCTTAGAGATCGCCGAGATTTCCCGTTCTTTAAAAGCATTAGCAAAAGAATTAGAAGTTCCAGTGATTGCACTTTCTCAGCTTAACCGTACTTTGGAACAACGTGCAGATAAACGTCCGGTAAACTCAGACTTGCGTGAATCAGGCTCTATCGAGCAGGATGCTGACTTAATTATGTTTATTTATCGTGACGAAGTGTATAACGATAATTCTGAAGATAAAGGGGTTGCTGAAATTATTATTGGTAAACAACGTAACGGTCCGATTGGTCGTGTACGTTTAGCATTTAACGGTCAATTCTCACGCTTTGATAACCTTGCCGAACAGCGTGAATACAGAGATGATTATTAGGCAAGATAGAACGGATTAGAAAAATGAACGTAAAACCGGCAACAGCGAAAATTAGTTCGCTTGCCTTAAAACATAATTTACAAGTTATTAAAGAAAAAGCACCTCACAGCAAAATTATTGCCGTGGTAAAAGCAAACGCATATGGTCACGGTGTGGTATTTGTCTCATCTGCTTTAGAAAGCATGGTAGATTGCTTTGCTGTGGCTCGTTTAGAAGAGGCGTTATCGTTACGCTCCAACGGTATTATCAAACCAATCTTATTGCTAGAAGGCTTTTTTGATGAAAAAGATCTGCCTATTATTGCGGTAAATAACATTGAAACGGTGGTACATAACCGTGAACAGCTTGAAGCATTAAAACGAGCTGTGGTACCAAGTCCAATCAAAGTCTGGTTGAAGATTGATACGGGGATGCACCGTTTAGGTGTGTCGCTTGATGAAGTGGACTATTTTTATCAAGAGCTGAAAAAACTCCCTCAAATTCAACCGCACTTAGGTTTTGTCAGCCATTTTAGCCGTGCTGATGAACTAGATTCCGATTATACTCAAGTTCAGCTTGATCGTTTCCTTCAAGCCACAAAAAATAAAGAGGGAGAGCGAACCATTGCCGCATCGGGCGGGATTCTATTTTGGCCAGAGGCACATTTAGATTGTATTCGACCAGGGATTATTATGTACGGCATTTCACCAACGGATACTGTCGGCGCTGAATTTGGTTTAATCCCCGTGATGAACTTAACTTCTTCATTGCTTGCGGTGCGAGAACATAAAAAAGGTGAACCTGTTGGCTATGGTGGCATTTGGACCAGTCCGAAAGATACCAAAATTGGTATTGTCGCTATTGGATACGGTGATGGATATCCGCGTGATGTGCCAGAAGGTACGCCAGTTTATCTAAATGGTCGTATTGTTCCTATTGTCGGTCGTGTCTCAATGGATATGCTAACGGTAGACTTAGGCGCAGATAGCCAAGATAAAGTCGGTGATGAAGTGATTTTATGGGGTAAGGAATTACCAATTGAAACGGTAGCTAAATACAGTGGTATTTTAAGCTATGAATTGATTACAAAATTAACCCCGCGTGTTATAACAGAATATGTCGATTAATTGTTTTTGCAAGAAAGCAAAAATGTAAAGAATTCAATTTTTAAAAGGAAATATTCATGAAAAACATCAATCCAACCAATACACAAGCGTGGAAAGTGCTTGAGGCTCACCAATCTCAACTGGCTCATACCACGATTGCTGATTTGTTTAAGCAAGAAGAAAATCGTTTTAATGATTATTCTTTAACTTTTGAAAATCAAATCTTAGTAGATTTTTCAAAAAATAAAATTAATCAAGAAACCCTCAAATTACTTCGTCAATTAGCCAAAGAGTCTGCATTAGATGAAGCGATTAATGCCATGTTTACAGGCGAGAAAATTAATCGTACAGAAAATCGAGCAGTATTACATACCGCACTTCGTAACCGTTCAAATACACCAGTATATGTAGATGGCAAAGATGTGATGCCAGAAGTGAATGCAGTATTAGCGAAAATGAGCGCATTCTGCGATCGTGTGATTTCAGGTGAATGGAAAGGTTATACCGGAAAAGCAATTACTGATGTGGTGAATATCGGTATCGGTGGCTCAGACTTAGGTCCTTACATGGTGACTGAAGCGCTTCGTCCTTATAAAAACCACTTGAATATGCACTTCGTTTCAAACGTAGATGGTACACATATCGCTGAAACGTTGAAAAAAGTAAATCCTGAAACGACACTTTTCTTAGTGGCTTCTAAAACCTTTACCACCCAAGAAACCATGACCAATGCGAATTCTGCGCGTGATTGGTTATTGGCGGCAGCGAAAGATAACAGCGCGGTGGCAAAACACTTTGCCGCACTTTCGACCAACGGTAAAGCGGTAGCGGAATTTGGTATTGATACAAACAATATGTTTGAATTCTGGGATTGGGTTGGTGGCCGTTATTCTTTATGGTCTGCAATCGGTCTTTCTATCGCACTTTCAATCGGCTTTGATAATTTTGAAGCACTATTAAGTGGTGCGCATGAAATGGATAAACATTTCCGTACAGCACCATTAGAAAAAAATATCCCAGCAACATTAGCGTTAGTCGGTTTATGGAATACCAACTTCCTTGGTGCACAAACTGAAGCGATTTTACCTTATGACCAATATTTACACCGTTTTGCGGCTTATTTCCAACAAGGCAATATGGAATCAAACGGTAAATATGTCGATCGTAATGGTAATGTTATCTGTGATTATCAAACTGGTCCAATTATTTGGGGTGAACCAGGTACAAACGGTCAGCATGCGTTCTATCAATTAATTCACCAAGGTACGATGTTAATTCCTTGTGACTTTATCGCGCCGGCACAAAGTCATAATCCATTAGGTGATCACCACAGCAAATTGTTATCAAACTTCTTTGCGCAAACTGAAGCACTTGCTTTCGGTAAAACCAAAGAAGAAGTTGAAGCAGAGTTTGTGAAAGCGGGTAAATCGTTGGATGAGGTAAAAGACATTGTGCCATTTAAAGTCTTTACCGGTAACAAACCGACCAACTCTATTTTAGTGCAAAAAATGACACCATTTGTTCTTGGCGCATTAATTGCGATGTATGAACACAAAATTTTTGCACAAGGTGTGATTTTTAATATCTTTAGTTTCGACCAATGGGGCGTGGAATTAGGTAAACAATTAGCGAATCGAATTCTTCCTGAATTGGCAGACAAAGAGAAAGTGACAAGCCATGATAGCTCAACCAATGGATTGATTAACCAATTCAAAGCATGGCGCTAAGATAATGTAAAAAAGTGCGTTCAAAATTGACCGCACTTTTTTATTTTCATTAAACGGATTTGACTTTCCACATACAGCCTACGCTGATAAAAATTAGTGCCACAGCGATATAAAAAACAGAATTGTAATGCCAAATTTCCGCAATAATACCCGCAATAGGTCCTCCGATAATCCAACTACTTTTTGCTGCATTACTGAATAGCGTAGTGGCTGTGCCCATTTTAGTCGGCATTAAGTCTTGAAAATACACCATCCCAATGGTAGCGGTAATACCGATAAAAATCGCATTAAGCATTTGTAATCCGATAAGCTGCCAAGTTTGCTCTGCGAATAATAAACTTGAATAGAAGGCGAGGCCTGAAATTAAAGCAATCATCATCAAGCGTTTTTTACTGAAGTATTTGGTGAGGTAACCCGCTAATATCATCACGGGGATTTCCAATCCCGCAGCAGTTCCCATTAATGTTCCTGCTAATTCTTTGCCTAAATGTAACTCATTAATCACAAATAATGGCATATTGATGAGATACATGCTGTTACAGGTCCAAAGCAATAGGTTAGCGATGAACAAGTAAATCACACTTTTTCTTGGTGGCGTATTGTCTAAAATCTCTTGATTTTTAACCGCACTTTGACGAGGAATTTTCGGCAATAATTTGCTGACGCCTGCACAAAGTAAAAAGGCAGAACCCGCCACCAAATACATATAATCAAAGCCCCAGTTGAGTGCGATGAAAAAGGAAAGTGGTGGCCCTACAATCCAAGCTAATGAGATTTGAGTTCGCATAATTGTGGTGAACATCACCGCTTCACGATGGCTGCTTTCAGCATATTCTCGTGCTAAAGCAAAAGATTGCGGATTAGCGGATGAACCCAATCCTAACAATGTTGTACCGATAATAATCAATACATAATAATTTCGGCTATAAGCAAAAATCAGGCATCCAAGCACAGCAATCAAACAGCAAACAATCATCACTTTGCGACGATCATCTTGCTTATCAGAATATTTCGCCAGAATTTGGCTCAAGATAATTCCAATAATGGCATTAATGGAATAGAACAAGCCCACAAAAAAAGGCGAAACTTGAATTTCTTGAGAGAGATACAAACTCAAAGTTGGCGTTTGAAACGCAGAAGCAATCCCCGTTAAAAAGGCAATCAATAGAAAATTGAACGCCACAAGATTAGATGGTGTTGCGTTTTGTTGTTGAACAAACATAGTCATTACTTAATAAGAGAACATGGTTGGAAATAAAAGTGCGGTTAATTTTAACCGCACTTGAGTTGATTATTTGTCATATTGAATTGCTGGTAAATAACCAATCATTAAATCCAATGGATGGCTACAGCTTATTGTATTTTCTCTGTTCTCAATGAAAAATCTTGATGTCATCGCTTTTTCACCCTGATTAAAGAAAATTTCAATAATTGAACGATCAAAGAAAATTTCGACAGTTTGCAGATTTTCAACTTCGCAGAAACGTTTGGTATCGAATTTTTCCATTAATTCGGTTTGTTCGCTTTGACTGCGATCTAAGCAAACCAAGCCATTTTCATAAGAAAGTCGTAATGATTGTCCTTTTTCATTTTGGAAGAAGGTTAAGTCAAAGGCTTGGTTATTTGCCTCAAATTTAATATACGCACAATCTAAATTAGCAATATCCGCTTTTTCATTGAGATGAAGCGAAGAAAGTGCGGTCAGATTTTCGTATATTTTATCAATCGGGCGTTGATAAATTTTCGAACCTTCTAAGCGCAATTCTCTTGGTAAGGTTAAAGCTGAGTGCCATTTAAATTTGTCTGTTGGATAAGTTAAATCTGGCAAACCAATCCAACCGAAAAGCACGGCATGAGTTTGGTTATCTAAGCCAGCAAATGTTTGTGGTGCGTAGAAATCAAAGCCCTGATCTAATTCGCTAATATATTCTGCTTCAAAGGTTAAATCTGTTAATTTGCCCACTGCATAAGTCGCATGATAATTATTTTGGAATTGATGCGCTTCCCGATCTTTACCTTGTGGCGACCAAATAAAGACATCTTTATCACCGAGCTTCAATAGGTCAGGGCATTCCCACATAAACACGTTTGTATTGTCAAATGCAGGTAAGGAAAGCTCACCTAATAAACGAGGCGTATCTTCAAGATTGTCCATTTCAAAAATAATGGCTGTTCCCGTGAGGTTTTCTCGCTGTGCGCCACAGATAAAACGGATTTTTCCGTCTTCAGTAAAATATGGTTTAGGATCGCGAACATGCTCTGTATAACCTTCTGGCACATTTTCAATTAACGGACGTTTGCTAAGCAATTTCCCATTAAGATCGAAAATCGCTAAATTTTGATAAGGCACGCGTTGATTATTACTTGGACGACGAGTATTGCCAGTGTAGAACATGGCCAATTTATCACCGACTTTTAAAGCACCACCCGAATAACAGCCGTGAGACTCAAAAAGCTCACAAGGAATCAGATCATCCGCTGATTGGTAATGTTGGAAGTCTTTCGTGATTAAATGCTTCCAATGTTTCATCCCGTGAATTGCATCGAATGGAAACCATTGATAGAACAGATGATATTTCTCTCCATCGAAGATCAAACCATTCGGATCATTCATCAAGCCAGTTGGTGGGGCAATATGAAAGTGCGGTCGGAAATCCTTGTCTTTTTGCACGGTTTCAGCAATTTCCGCAAGTTCGCCTTTTTCTGCGGCTAGAATACTTTTGTATTTGCCATTATTGAAAATAATCATAATTTAATCTTATTTTGGTAAGGTATTTTTTAAGCAATCATAGCGTTGATTCATTGCTTCAGCCCATGTTTTTAATGATTTGATGGTTGCATGTTGTGAAGCATGAGTCCAAGCATCGCGAAATAATAGAAAATCAATTGCACACACGGCATTCAATGTACCGATATTTAATTCTTCACCAAAACTATCAATGGCTTTTTTGAGTTCAATTAAGCTTCGCTCAGTGCGGTCAAAAATTTGCTGATGACGTTCAAGCCACCATTGCGCTTGTGGACGAAGGCATTTTTCAGGTGCTACGGATATTTCATTCTCTAAAATACCATCGGCTAAATAATGTAAACGGAGAATTTCCCAACGAGTCTCGCTGTTTCCATAAAGTGAAGGTTGCGTACCAATGTGATCGAGATATTCTGCAATGAGTGAACTGTTATAAAGCCATTCACCATTTTCCCGTTGTAATGCTGGTAAACGACCAAGAGGATTGTCTAAGTTATGTGGTGAGTTCTTATCTAAGCCACTGGTTGTGAGGAGTAATTCAACATGATCTTGTAATTGATGATATTGCACTACAGCACGGGCTTTTCTAGCATAAGGGCTAGAGTTGGAATACCAAAGTTTCATACATACTTCCTAAATTATTTTCATAAATAAAAGGTGCAGCTATTTGCACCTTTGCACGCTAATTCGCTAAAAATGCTGCTAATTGTGTTTGGTTTGGTAAGGCTGACATCGCCCCTTTTGCTGTCGTAGCAAGGGCACCACAAGCATTGGCTTGACGGATAATTTGCACAAGCACATCATTTTCTTTCCAGTTTGGATGCTGTGAAAGTCCAGCAAGCAGACCACCAACGAAGGCATCGCCAGCGCCCGTTGTATCAACAGGTTGTAAGGCTTTTCCAGAAATTACATCTTTCTTACCTTCTAAGTGATAGAGTGCACCATCTTTACCTAAAGTCACGATAATCAATTTTTCAGGATAAAGTGCGGTCACTTTTTCAAAGGCTTTTTCAAGGCTGTCAGTATTGGTTAAAAGTGTTAATTCTTCTTCGGAGAATTTTAATACGTCAGCTAATGCAACTGCTTCCATTACGACGGTTTTCATTTCTTCTAAGCTTGACCAAAGTGACTCACGTAGATTTGGATCGAAAGAGAAGAAACCGCCAGCGGCTTTAACACGACGAATGGCTTCGAAAGTCGCTTCGCGTGATGGATTATTGATCAGCGCGATAGAGCAGCAATGTAGCCATTCCCCTTGTTGGAAAGGCGGTAAATCGCTCGCTTGTAAGAACTGGTCCGCACTTGGGTTTACCATAAAGGTAAAGCTGCGTTCGCCATTATCTAAGCCGACGATAACGGTAGAGGTGCGATGCTGCGGATCTAAAATCATATGTTGTGTATTCACATTTTCCGCATTTAAGGTATCTTGCATAAATTGGCCAAGCGGATCATTACCTACACGACCAATAAAGGCACTCGGGCTGCCTAAACGTGCGACTCCAACTGCCACATTTGCAGGCGCACCACCGGCACAGCGTAAATAATGATTTTCACCGTCAGGAATAAGATCGACAACCGCATCACCGGTTACCCAGATTTTTTGGCTCATTTAATTTTCCTTCTATTGTGGATATGAGTTAAAAAATAACCGCACTTAAAAAGAGCGGTCATTTCCATATGTGTTTTATGCGATGGTTACGCGTGCAAATTTACGCTTACCGACTTGGTAAACATTCGTGCCTTTTGGCGCGTTGGCTTTCATGTCTTCGACTTTTTCACCATTAATTTTCACACCACCTTGTTTCGCTGAGCGAATCGCTTCAGAAGTAGAAGGAACCAGTCCTGCTTCTTTTAATAAGGTTGCTAAACCAATTTCGCCTTCAAAGGTGAATTCAGGCATTTCATCCGGCATTGCACCTTTTTGGAAACGGTTAATAAATTCTTGCTCAGCTGCCTCTGCAGCCGCTTCATCATGGAAACGCGCAATGATTT
>CAUETL010000037.1:0-13618 GCA_959020685.1 Parahaemophilus parainfluenzae
TTTGCCAAAACCTGGCCAATCAGAATGCGAATAAAATTTTGCACCATATTGTTCCGCGATTTCTTGGGTGTTATCGGTACTGCCCGAATCAACAATAATGATTTCATCTACCCAATCTTTTACCGTATCAAGACATTGAGCAAGATCTGCCGCTTCATTTTTGACAATCATGGCAACGCTAATTGTTGGCATATTTTGATCCTTTTTTTGCTATACTAGCCGAAGTTTTTGTAAGTATAACCGAATTTATTTTATGTGGCGTTTTTTTTATACCTGCCTGATGTATCTGATTCAGCCTTTTGTTCTGTTCTTCATGTTGCTACGAAGTATCAAGGCACCAAATTATCGCAAGCGTTTAGGCGAGCGATATGGCATTTATGCGAATCTTGCTAAGCCCGTGCAAGATGGGATCGTCATTCATGCAGCATCAGTCGGTGAAGTGATTGCTGCTACACCGTTAGTAAAACGCATTCAGAAAGATTATCCACATTTACCAATCACGTTCACAACGGTTACACCAACAGGCTCTGAACGTGTAAAAGCCGCGTTCGGAGATAGCGTGACGCATTGCTATTTGCCTTACGATTTACCTTGTGTCATCAATCGTTTTATTGATTTTATTCAGCCTAAAGTATTCATCGTGATTGAAACGGAGCTTTGGCCAAATTTGATTGATTGTTTGGCACATCGACATATTCCTTTCATTGTCGCCAATGCTCGCCTTTCTGCACGTTCAGCGAGACGTTATGGCAAAGTCAAACAACATCTACAACGAATGTTTTCTCAAATCAGCTTGATTGCACCGCAAGATAGTATCAGTGGAAAACGTTATTTAGAATTAGGTTATGAGAAAGATCGTCTGCAATTAACTGGCAATATTAAATATGATCTTGTGGTCAGCGATGAATTACTTAAAGACATTGAAGCACTTCATGAACGCTGGGCCAAAGACCGTCAAATTTGGATTGCCGCGAGTACCCATGAAGGGGAAGAAGAACTCATTTTACAAGCGCATCATTTGTTATTAAAAAAACATCCAAACTTACTGTTATTGCTGGTGCCTCGTCATCCTGAGCGTTTTAATCCGGTGGCGGATTTAATTGAAAAAGCCAACTTTAACTTTATTCGTCGTTCAACAGGTGAGATTCCTTCAGAGAATACCCAAGTGATTCTAGGCGATACCATGGGTGAATTGATGTTGATGTATGGCATTTCAGATATTGCCTTTGTCGGCGGAAGTTTGGTTAAACATGGTGGACATAATCCGCTTGAACCTTTAGCGTTTAAATTACCCGTTGTGAGTGGAAAGTATACCTTCAATTTCCCTGAAGTTTTTACCTCGTTGTTAGAGGTGCAAGGTGTATTGCAAATCAACTCAACAGAAAAAGCGTTGGCAGAGATTATTGATAAGTTATTGAATTCAAAAGAGGCTCGTCAGCGTTTAGGCAATGCAGGCTATGAGGTGTTAATTGAAAATCGTGGCGCATTACAGCGACTTTTAGATTTGCTTCATCCTTATTTAACCAATATTTCGGAGAACCATAAATGACAAGCGTAATTTACCCTGGCACGTTTGACCCGATTACCAATGGGCATTTGGATATTATTGCGCGAAGTGCGGTCATTTTCCCGAAAGTTTTTGTCGCGGTGGCGAATAGTCCAAGCAAAAAGCCATTGTTCTCATTGGAAGAACGCGTTGAGCTCGTGTGTCAATCAGTCGCTCATTTGCCCAATGTGGAAGTATTTGGATTCTCTGATTTACTCGCAAATGAAATCAAAGCGAAAAAGATTACCGCCATTATTCGTGGCGTGCGAACAACAACGGACTTCGAATATGAATTACAACTGGCTGCGTTAAACCGTTTATTAACCGAGGGTGTGGATAGTTTGTTCTTTCCGCCAACAGAAAAATGGGCGTTTGTGTCTTCCACGATTGTACGAGAAATTTATTTGCACCATGGTGATGTGAAAGAATTGGTGCCAGAAGCCGTCTATTTAGCTTTACAAGCACGTCGTGAATGAAAAAAACACTTCTAATTTTAACCGCACTTTTAGCGTTAACTGGTTGTGGTACGGTGGTGAAATTAATCGATCCATCGGAAAAATACACACCTTACGCGGGTGCGGCTTATGATTTAGAGATGGCACAAAAATGGGGCTTACCTATTTTAGATTTGCCACTGTCATTTTTATTAGATACCGCATTGTTGCCTTATGCGTGGTCAAATTAATTTGCATTAAGATATGAAACTCAATCCTCAACAACAACAGGCTGTCGAATATGTCAGCGGGCCTTGTTTGGTGCTGGCTGGTGCTGGTTCGGGTAAAACTCGCGTAATCATCAATAAGATTGCGCATTTGATTGAACATTGTGGTTATTTACCTAAACAGATTGCCGCCGTGACCTTTACCAACAAAGCCGCTCGTGAAATGAAAGAGCGTGTAGCCCATTCCATTGGTAAAGAAAAATCCAAAGGATTGATTGTTTCCACTTTCCATACCTTAGGTTTCGACATTATCAAACGGGAATATAAAGCTTTAGGCTTTAAATCCAATATGACTTTGTTTGATGAGCACGATCAACTTGCCTTATTAAAAGAACTGACTGCCGATGTGTTGCAAGAGGATAAGGATTTACTACGTGAATTAATTTCCGTTATTTCCAACTGGAAGAATGATTTGGTTTCGCCAAAACAGGCTTATACCTTAGCGAAAGATGCCAAATATCAAACCTTTGCAAAATGTTATGAGCGTTATGCAGCGCAAATTCGTGCTTACAATGCGTTGGATTTTGATGATTTAATTATGTTGCCGACCTTGCTTTTCAAACAGAACGAAGAAGTGCGGTCAAAATGGCAGGAGAAAATTCGCTATTTGTTGGTGGATGAATATCAAGATACTAATACCAGCCAATATGAACTCATCAAATTGCTAGTAGGTGAGAGAGCTTGCTTTACGGTGGTGGGGGATGACGATCAATCCATTTATTCTTGGCGAGGTGCTCGACCGCAAAACATGGTGCGCTTGCGTGATGATTTTCCGCGTTTGCAAGTCATTAAATTAGAACAAAATTACCGTTCCACTCATCGTATTTTGCATTGTGCTAACATTTTGATTGATAACAACGAGCACGTATTCGACAAAAAGCTTTTTTCCAATTTGGGCGAAGGTGAAAAATTACAAGTCATTGAAGCGAAAAATGAAGAGCATGAAGCTGAACGCATTGTGGCGGAATTGATCGCTCATCGTTTTAGCCGTAAAACCAAATTTAAGGATTATGCGATTTTGTATCGCGGTAACCATCAATCCCGCTTATTGGAAAAAGTGCTGATGCAAAACCGTATTCCATACAAAATTTCTGGTGGCACGTCTTTTTTCTCTCGTGCTGAAATTAAGGACATGATGGCCTACTTGCGCTTAGTGGTGAATCAAGATGATGATGCAGCTTTCTTGCGTATCGTAAATACCCCAAAACGAGAAATTGGTACTGCAACACTGCAAAAATTAGGCGAGTTGGCACAAGAAAAACATATCAGCTTATTTGAGGCGATTTTTGAGTTTGAACTGATGCAACGTGTGACACCGAAAGCCTATGATGCATTACAAAAATTTGGTCGTTGGATTGTGGAGTTAAATGATCAAAGTTTACGTTCTGATCCTGAAACCGCTGTGCGTTCGTTACTTTCTTCATTGCATTACGAAGAATATTTGTATGAGTATGCCACCAGCCCAAAAGCCGCCGAAATGCAGAGTAAAAACGTGGCAACCTTGTTTAGCTGGGTAGAGGACATGCTCAAAGGCGATGACGTGAATGAGCCGATGACTTTAAATCAAGTGGTTACCCGTTTAACCTTGCGCGATATGATGGAACGCGGTGAAGATGATGACGAGAGCGATCAAGTGCAATTGATGACGCTGCATGCCTCTAAAGGTTTAGAGTTTCCTCATGTGTATTTAATCGGTATGGAAGAGGGGATTTTGCCTCATCAAACCAGTATTGATGAAGATAATGTGGAAGAAGAGCGCCGTCTAGCCTATGTGGGCATTACTCGAGCGCAACAAACGCTGACTTTTTCTCTTTGTCGTGAACGCCGTCAATTTGGCGAGTTGATTCGTCCTGAACCAAGTCGTTTCTTGGCAGAGTTACCGCAAGATGATGTGCAATGGGAAAAAGATAAGCCTAAATTAACGGTAGAACAGAAGCAACAACAAACATCGAGCCAGCTCGATCGTTTACGGGCAATTTTAAAAGGCTAGAGATGATTGAAGTGCGGTAAGAAATTCATTTGTTTTTTAACCGCACTTTATTTACACAAAATGTAGATAAATCAAGCAACCAAAATCGCTTTTTCAAAAAATGATTTGACATATTTTCAAAAAAACGTATTATACCGCCCACACACCGAATGTGGTGAGATGGCCGAGTAGGCTGAAGGCGCTCCCCTGCTAAGGGAGTATGGGGTCAAAAACTCCATCGAGGGTTCGAATCCCTCTCTCACCGCCATTTGTTGTTAGTTTTATTTATTCTGCACCCGTAGCTCAGCTGGATAGAGTACTCGGCTACGAACCGAGCGGTCAGAGGTTCGAATCCTCTCGGGTGCGCCATTTTAAATCGACTCTATCAGTTAAAATGGTCACGAAGAATAAAACATTACTACGCACCCGTAGCTCAGCTGGATAGAGTACTCGGCTACGAACCGAGCGGTCAAAGGTTCGAATCCTTTCGGGTGCGCCATCTTCTCTCTTCAAACTTTTCTTTTTATCAAAAACAACTACTAGTAATTCAGTTATTTTTCTCGATCATCAATCGTTTTTAATAAATAATTTCCTTGTGCATCAGTAACACTTCTAAAACCGACATTCGTGATTTTATAAGGGAAATTAGTCTTATATTCGACGTTATCGTGGTGATGGCCATGGAAAACGTGTTTTACCCCTAATTTTTCAGCAAGCTCATTAATCACGCGAAATCCCATTGGATGGGGCTTCGGTGCTTCATGGCAAATTAGAATATCGGCTTGTTCGTTTTCAATGGCTTCGATATCAGAAGGGAAAATAGACGTGCGATGACGCAATGGTACACCGCCACGCCAAATTTTTTCTTGCGGGCTATATTGACAATAGTGGATAGGGTCAAAGTACATTGGCTTGTTTGGTGGCATCCAGATTTGTCCGCGGAATACGCCCCCTAAGCCGGCAATGCGTTGTCCTTGAATTTCAACAACACGATTATGCAAATTACGCGATTTCCAATGTGTGCCCCAAATCGCCTCAAATGCGGCGACAGTTTTGCTGTCATGATTACCGTGAATAAACCAAATATCACAATGTTGTGCGAGTTTATCTAATTCATCAGGCGAAGAAAGTTGCAAGTCGCCCAAAATAATCAGGGAAACGTTGTCATTTTCTTGCACGAAAGGATAAAGATGTTCATAACTTCCGTGCGGATCGCCTGCGAATAAAAGCATTTTATTTCTCGGTGGTCAATATGCGTTTTGTGTGTTGTAAACCTTCAAGTTCTTCATCATTTAACACTTTTTCTACAACAGATTTCACTTGGTTATAACGATCTAAATAACTTGGCGATTCAATTTCAATGTAAGGCACTTTGTATTTATCTAACAATTTCTTTAATAACTGTTGGAATTGTTGACGTTGTTTTTGGCTGCCTAGACTACGTAAGCCATCATCCACCCATTTTGTGTTGTTTTTCAATAAAATGGTGACATCAAATGGGTATTCTTTGATCATGGAATCTAAGAACGGATGCGCCTTACCTTCGTATTGAATACAAAAAGCTTGCGTGGTAATGAAATCAGTATCAATAATCGCCACTTTATGGGCATGACGCACGGCGTAATCAATATAGCGTTGGTGGCCTAGCGCCATTTGTGGATAGTCAGAATATTGCATGGCTTGCTCATCGCCACCTAATTTTTCGAAGACATATTCACGACCATATTCCCATGCGGAAGTGGTGTTAAATACGGCAGCCAATTTGCTGACTAACACACTTTTACCGCTACTTTCGCCACCCAAAATGGCAATAGTTTTCGCAAAGAATGGACGGACTTCTTTCGGAATGAATTTCCAATATTGGAAAGGCGTAGTACGAATTTTTGTCGCAGATACATTAAAGAAAGAGCGGTCAGGATCCACTAAAGAAACTTCAAGCCCTAAGTATTTTTCGTATGGGGCCTTATCTTGTGGCTCACTACTAAATACCATTGTCGGGGTAAATTGTTTTTCTTCAAATAGATTTTTTACCGCTTCACTCCAAGCTTGCCAACCATTTGGATAACTTGGAATGCCATCTTCAACTAAGTGATGAATAAAAATGTGATCGTTTTGATATTTAAAGATTTGTTGCATCCAGCGAAGGCGATCTTGTACCGTCGGCATACGCTTCATTTTACTATCATAAAACAGCTTTAAATCGCGTTCGGTATCGCTACAGACAATTACGTGAAGTTCATCCACTTTACTGAATGCTTCATAAATCATATTAATATGGCCGGTGTGAACAGGGTAGAATTTCCCAAAAATCACACCCACTTTTTTATCGTGTTTGTTCGACATAATGTATCCTTCGCTAAATAGCCATCGCATGGTGGCAGTATAGCCCTATTTTATGCAATCTTTGTGCAAATAAAAACATTTTTCATTGAATGATTTTTTACCGTGACATTTTGCGTTATACTACGACCTGCATTCTCAGGGCAGGGTGAAATTCCCTACCGGTGGTGACAGCCCACGAGCACTTAAAAGTGCGGTCAATTTTGATTGCGTTTTACAAAATTGTTTCGCTTTGTACTTTTAAGGTTAGCAGATTTGGTGAAATTCCAAAGCCGACAGTATAGTCTGGATGAAAGAGAATAAAACGGATTGGGTTCCCAATTCCGTTCTATTTATTTGCATTTCTCAGCCCTGATTCTGGTTAATTTTAACGTAACAACAAAGGAAATTACGATGAATCAGTCAATTTTATCTGCATTTGGTGCGACCGGCGAAGAACGGGTGATTAACGCATTGAATGCATTCAAACAAGGCAATGGCGTATTAGTATTGGATGATGAAGATCGCGAAAATGAAGGCGATTTAATTTTCCCTGCAGAAACCATTACGCCAGAACAAATGGCGAAACTTATTCGTTATGGCAGCGGTATTGTGTGTTTATGTATCACCGATGAACAATGTAAACAGCTTGATTTGCCACCAATGGTTGAGCACAACAATAGTGTGAATAAAACCGCGTTTACCGTGACGATTGAAGCAGCAGAAGGTGTGTCAACAGGCGTGTCGGCACAAGATCGTGTCACCACAATCAAAGCGGCAATTGCAGATCAGGCAAAACCGACAGATCTTCACCGTCCTGGACATGTTTTCCCATTACGCGCGGCGGAAGGTGGCGTTTTAACTCGTCGAGGTCATACTGAAGCGTCCGTTGATTTAGCGCGTTTAAGTGGTTTTAAACCGGCTGGTGTGATTTGTGAAATCACGAATGACGATGGTACTATGGCTCGCGCACCAGAAATTATCGAATTTGCGAAAAAATTTGGTTATGCGGTGTTAACGATTGAAGATTTAGTGGCATATCGTCAAAAACATCATTGCTAATCAAATACTCAGAAAACAAAAGTTCGGTCAGAAAATCTCTTAAATTCTGACCGCACTTTTCATTTTAGGCTTAATTGGTTTCCACAAAGCTTAATGCCGTTTCGACCACTTCGATTCCCGCACCTTGCTTAAAGGCATTTTCACTTAAATAGCGTCGCCATTGTCTTGCCCCTTTGCAGTTTTGAAATGCACCGAGCATATGTCGAACGATATGATTTAAATAAACACCTTGGCTCAGTTGTTGTTCTATGTAAGGGAACATGGCTGCCACCGCTTGTCTTGGTGTGACGATATCCGAATTGGCATCAAAAAGCATTTGGTCTATATAGCCTAGTAATGATGGATTTTGATAAGCCTCACGCCCAACCATCACGCCATCCACAAATTGCAAATGATGTTTCATTTCTTCTATGGTTTTAATGCCGCCATTAATAGCAATGGTTAACTGTGGGAAATCTTTCTTTAATTGATAAACACGATCATAATCTAAAGGAGGGATTTCCCGATTCTCTTTTGGACTTAATCCTGAAAGCCAAGCTTTTCGGGCATGAACAATAAATTCTTGGCAACCTGCATGATGAACTTTTTCGATAAAGTCGCAGAGAAATTCATAGCTATCCAGATCATCAATGCCAATACGCGTTTTCACGGTGACAGGAATATTCACGACACTTTGCATTTCTGCAATACATTCCGCTACTAAATCTGCTTTTGCCATTAAGCAAGCACCAAACATGCCGTTTTGTACGCGATCGGAAGGGCAGCCCACATTCAGATTAATTTCATGATAGCCTCTTTCTTCGGCCAATTTGGCGCAATGTTTAAGCTGTGTGGGATCACTTCCACCGAGTTGTAAGGCAACGGGGTTTTCTTGCAAATCAAAATCTAAATGATCGTATTTCGCATGAATAATGGCGGGAGCCGTAACCATTTCAGTATAAAGCAACGCATTTTTACTAAACTGACGATGAAAATAGCGACAATGGCGTGTCGTCCAATCTAACATTGGCGCTACGGAAAAGCGTCCACGATAAAAGTGCGGTTGGTTTTCTGACATATATTATTTCTCTTGAATCTCGTTACGGCGCAGATCTTCTGCTTGTTGTTCCTGCATTCGTTGACGGAAACGTCCAGCCGCAAAGTGGTAAAAAGGTTTTGGACTAAATTGGCGCGAAATTATGGAGGCAATGATACTGGAAATCAAGAGCCAAATCAGCACAGGTTGAGCCCCCGTCATTTCCATCACTACTACGCTTGCTGTCACAGGGGATTGTGTTCCACCTGCTAAAAAGGCTGCCATACATAAAATGACGAGGAAACGTTGATCAACCATGCCATTGCTGATTTCCCATAACATGGTTCCAATGCCTGCACCAGTGGTGAGGGATGGGGTAAAAATTCCCCCTGCGATACCATTCCAATACGTAGTCACTGTTGCGAAGAGTTTTAGTATCCCCACTTCAGGCGAAACGAGTTGTCCTTCCAATGCTCTTGCGACCACGTTATAACCCGTTCCATAAGTTTGCCCTTCACTGTAGGTTCCCATCGCGGCAAGTACTAAACCGAGTAATAAGGCAACGTAAATGGGATGTTTGCGGATCCAATCACGCCATTTGAGTGGAGAGAGTCCCGCCAATCCTTTGGCAAGAAGTCGCCCAAATATACCGCCCAGTACGCCACAAACTACGCCACAAATAGCAAGCCAAAGATATAAATAGGGAATAGCTGTTGCACCTTTATAGGCAGGAAAGTAAGGGCTATTGCCTTGAATCGCCACTAAAATGAAGCCAGCCGCTAACACACCGAGTAACACGCGGCGTTCCCAGCGTAGCATCACGCCTCGACCTAATTCTTCAATGGCAAAAATTACCCCAGCCAAAGGGGCATTAAATGCAGCAGCAAGACCACCTGCTGCACCCGTTGCAACGAGTTCATTCGTACTTAATCCGCGGAAAGCAAAGTTATATTTACGACAGAAATTTCCCCAACTCAGCATAACAGCAGCACCAACTTGAACAGAAGGGCCTTCACGTCCAACAGATGCACCGATAACCATTGCAAAGAAAGTAAGTGGAATTTTCCAAATAGTTTGGCGAAATTCAACCAGTTTTGTTTTATAACCATTATAAGGAATATTGATGGAGGCGATCACTTGTGGAATACCGCTGCCGCCAACATAAGGTGTGTATTTGGCGGTAAACCAGGTGAGAAAAGCAAGACCAAGCGGTAAAACGATCCAAACAGCGAGAGGGTATTTAGCAGACCAATAGGCATTAAATTCAAGTCCGATATCGGCGAGTTTCGCAAATCCAAAGGAAAAAAGGGCAACAAATGTCGCACCAATCAATAAACATACAAATTCGAGTGTTTTATAAGAGATACGATGGGTTTGTCGAAGCTTTTTATGATAGAAATAACGTAAATGAAAAATGAATGAACGTAACATAATGATTGCCAACAAAATAATTCTGTTTGAAATTATAAAACCCTCGCCATAGACAGGCAATTGATTTGGAAAAGTGCGGTCAGTTTTGCGTCGATTTTTTATCAAGCGATCCTTTGCGATCCTATTTCTGTTTAAATATTGACAATGTGAGGTGAAACCATTAAAATTCAGCGTCTATTTCTTCTGTCTATTGGATGGAGAGATAGATTTTGTAACAAACATTCTATTATGAATAACATTTAAACTGGAGCTTTTTTAATGGCAACTATCAACCAGCTAGTACGCAAACCGCGTGTGAAAAAGGTTGTAAAAAGTAACGTTCCTGCATTAGAGGCTTGCCCGCAGAAACGTGGTGTGTGCACTCGTGTATACACAACTACACCTAAAAAACCGAACTCAGCATTACGTAAAGTATGTCGTATTCGTTTAACTAATGGCTTTGAAGTAACTTCTTACATCGGTGGCGAAGGTCATAACCTTCAAGAGCACAGTGTTGTGCTTATCCGTGGTGGTCGTGTTAAAGACTTACCAGGTGTTCGTTACCACACTGTACGCGGCGCATTAGACTGTGCAGGCGTTAAAGATCGTAAACAAGGTCGTTCTAAATACGGCGTTAAACGTCCTAAAGCTTAATGGAACTCCGTTAAGTAAGGCCAAACGTCTAAATTAGTAAAAATTTAAATCAGAAACTCCAGTATCACATTAGCTCACTTTAAAGTGCGGTTAATTTTTATAGAGTTTTGGATATCCTGAAGATTAAATATACGGAGAAATTCGCAATGCCACGTCGTCGTAGTGTTGAACCACGCAAGATTCTTCCAGATCCGAAGTTCGGTTCAGAGTTACTTGCAAAATTTATTAATGTATTAATGGTAGACGGTAAAAAATCCGTTGCTGAAACCATCGTTTACGGTGCGTTAGACAAACTTGCAGAACGCACAGGTAAAGAACCTTTAGAAGCATTTGAAATTGCACTTGAAAACGTTCGCCCAACCGTTGAGGTTAAATCTCGTCGTGTTGGTGGTTCTACTTACCAAGTGCCAGTTGAAGTACGTCCAGTTCGTCGTAACGCATTAGGTATGCGTTGGATCGTTGAAGCTGCACGTAAACGCGGTGATAAATCAATGGCTTTACGTCTTGCAAATGAATTATCTGATGCATCAGATAACAAAGGCGCAGCAGTGAAAAAACGTGAAGACGTTCACCGTATGGCTGAAGCTAATAAAGCATTTGCTCACTTCCGTTGGTAATACGCTTTTAAAATTTAAGGGCTTCATCCTCGATGAAGCCTTACCCTTATATAAACAGATATTAAACTTAACAAGGTTATAATAATGGCTCGTACAACTCCTATTGAAAGATATCGTAATATCGGTATTAGTGCGCACATTGATGCTGGTAAAACTACTACCACTGAACGTATCTTATTCTACACTGGTGTAAGTCACAAAATTGGTGAAGTACACGATGGTGCAGCAACAATGGACTGGATGGAACAAGAACAAGAGCGTGGTATTACCATTACCTCTGCGGCAACTACCGCATTCTGGTCTGGTATGTCACAACAGTTCCCACAACACCGCATCAACGTTATCGATACTCCGGGACACGTAGACTTTACTGTTGAAGTAGAACGTTCTATGCGTGTTCTTGATGGTGCGGTAATGGTTTACTGTGCAGTTGGTGGTGTTCAACCTCAGTCTGAAACTGTATGGCGTCAAGCTAACAAATATCAAGTTCCACGTATTGCGTTCGTAAACAAAATGGACCGTACTGGTGCTAACTTCTTACGTGTTGTTGAACAACTTAAAACTCGTTTAGGTGCGAATGCTGTTCCTCTTCAACTTCCAATCGGTGCAGAAGAAAGCTTCACTGGTGTTGTTGATTTGATCAAAATGAAAGCGATTAACTGGAACGAAGCAGACCAAGGTATGACCTTCACTTATGAAGATATTCCTGCAGATATGCAAGCAGCTTGTGAAGAATGGCGTCAAAACCTTGTTGATGCAGCAGCTGAAGCAACTGAAGAATTAATGGAAAAATATCTTGGTGGTGAAGACTTAAGCGAAGAAGAAATCAAAGCAGGTCTTCGTCAACGCGTATTAGCAAACGAAATCATCTTGGTAACTTGTGGTTCTGCATTCAAAAACAAAGGTGTTCAAGCGATGCTTGATGCAGTTGTTGAATACTTACCAGCACCAACTGATATTCCAGCAATCAAAGGTATCAACCCAGATGAAACTGAAGGTGAACGTCACGCAAGCGATGATGAGCCGTTCTCTTCATTAGCATTCAAAATTGCAACTGACCCATTCGTAGGTAACTTAACCTTCTTCCGTGTGTACTCAGGTGTAATTAACTCTGGTGATACAGTATTAAACTCTGTACGTCAAAAACGTGAACGTTTTGGTCGTATCGTACAGATGCACGCTAACAAACGTGAAGAAATCAAAGAAGTTCGTGCGGGCGATATCGCTGCAGCAATCGGCTTAAAAGATGTAACTACGGGTGATACATTATGTGCAATCGAAGCACCAATCATCCTTGAGCGTATGGAATTCCCAGAGCCAGTAATCTCTGTAGCAGTAGAACCTAAAACTAAAGCTGACCAAGAAAAAATGGGTCTTGCGTTAGGTCGTCTAGCTCAAGAAGACCCTTCATTCCGTGTTCACACTGATGAAGAATCTGGTGAAACCATTATTTCTGGTATGGGTGAGTTACACTTAGACATCATCGTTGATCGTATGAAACGTGAGTTCAAAGTGGAAGCTAATATCGGTAAACCACAAGTATCTTACCGTGAAACTATCCGTACTCGTGTTAACGATGTGGAAGGTAAACACGCAAAACAATCTGGTGGTCGCGGTCAATATGGTCATGTTGTTATTGACTTATACCCATTAGATCCAGAAGGTCCTGGTTACGAATTTGTAAACGAAATCAAAGGTGGTGTAATCCCTGGTGAATACATTCCTGCAGTTGATAAAGGTATCCAAGAACAGCTTAAATCTGGTCCATTAGCGGGTTATCCGGTAGTAGATATTGGTGTACGTTTACACTTCGGTTCATACCATGATGTTGACTCATCAGAATTAGCGTTTAAATTAGCGGCTTCTTTAGCATTTAAAGCAGCGTTCGCTAAAGCAAACCCAGTTCTACTTGAGCCAATCATGAAAGTTGAAGTAGAAACTCCACCTGAGTATGTGGGTGATGTAATCGGTGACTTAAGCCGTCGTCGTGCTATGGTTAACGGTCAAGAAGCGAACGAATTCGTTGTTAAAATCGATGCAGAAGTTCCACTTTCTGAAATGTTCGGTTATGCAACAGACTTACGTTCACAAACTCAAGGTCGTGCATCATACTCAATGGAACCGTTAAAATATGCTGAAGCGCCAACAAGTGTTGCTGCTGCAGTAATTGAAGCGCGTAAAAAATAATTTTTTGTAACAATCCGCTCTATAAGTCGAATGGCTTATAGAGCATTTTCTAGGAAACTAAACAAATGTCTAAAGAAAAATTTGAACGTACAAAACCGCACGTAAACGTGGGTACAAT
>CAUETL010000038.1:0-13594 GCA_959020685.1 Parahaemophilus parainfluenzae
TTTTATTTCTATTAAATTAGAATATCCCAACATAGGAAAAATATTATCAAAACATAATGTTTTCTTATATTCCTCTAATTTTATTTGAGATTCTGCTTTTGTCATTACTTTACGGATAGCATATTTAACCCCTTTACTTTTTAACAAAAACATAAATTTTGAAATTAAACTTGGATTATTTTTTAATAAAGAATATATATTATTTACTAAATCAATCCAGCCAATTTCTACTGGCTGAATACATCTTCCCTCTTTCTTACCATATTTTATATAATGCAACAATGGATTTAAATTTGCCTCTTTAACATCTGCATATTTAGTCAAATACGCATTTATATCAAATTTTCTCGAAGGATTACGCCCCTCTCTCCACCCATAATTGAGAAAATGCATAATAGGATCAAGATTAGCATCTTGAACATCTTTATTATTTGCCAAATAGTACTTTTTATCAAAAAGTCTTGAATATTTTAAAATTTTATAATCACTAAGTTTAAATAAATTTTTAACTTTCATAATAAATTGGTAACCTCTCGAATTCTCAATATTATTTAAAATAACTTTTAATCTTTCAATTTCACTATTTTTAGATTTTATTATGCTAGAATACTCTTTCTTCATACTTATAAGTTTATTGTTTTTTCTTAACAAAGATTTTTTGTATTTAGCTAAAAGAATATCAATTTGATTTTCTAAAATAGAAATATCATTTTCAATCTTAGATAGATCACTAGATAATTTTTTATTATCCATTAATAGTCTATTATGTAAATTTAAGAAATTTTGTATTTTTTCTTCAAAAAGAAGATCATTATGAATATAATATTTAAAACTAACAGCAATAGGCTTTTTATTTTTTTGGAAAAAAAAGATAACTTTAGGATCCGTAGATAGCACAAGATACTTACCATCATCTAACTTAATTAAATTTTCAGTGTGATAGTTATCAATATTTTCAACAACATCATCTTCATAAACTAAAGATATAGAAAAGTTAGATATAAGAGTAGGCTGATTAGATGGATCGAACCTAAATTCATTAACTTCATTTTCTATTTCAAACAAAAGCTCAATAAAACCATTAGAAATAATTTTCTTTCTAATTGAATTATTTTCAGAAAACATCCCATCTATTTTGTGAAACAACTGAGCAAAATTATCACCTAATATTTTCTCTAAATAATACTCTCTTTGACGCTCTGAAATTTTATATAACGTAATAGAATCTACTGTTATTTTATATTGAAAAAAACTTTTTATAATATCATCAACCAAATGACTCATATTATAATTATTCTTAGAATATTCAATTAATACATCTAATTCAGAATTGCTAATATTATATTCTTTTATTTCTGCAAGGATTTCTAAAGCACTTTTTTTCTTATAGGAGTCTCGTCCAGAAAAATTATATTCACCAAGATGATTAATATTGTTAGAATTTACCCAACCTGAACCTCCAAACATATCATAACAATATACAGGAATACCTAACGACAAACAGTACTGTACTGTTTTACCAATACTAATTACTGCATCATAATTTAAAAGAATTTCTGGTGTAATTAATGTTTCTTTAAATCCAACTCCAATGATATCGATTTCTATATCATGGTTGAAACCTATCTGAGTTAATTCCAATAATTCTTGAGGAAGATGATTAGAGATAATCGCAATCTTTCTTACTTTCTCACATTTTTCAAAACATTTTTTTATATTAAAAAAATAAGAAGGTACTGGATTAGGAAATAATCTAATATTTTCTTCAGCTATTCCCATAGAAATTAGCTTCTCTTTAGTTTCTAAAGAATTAGCTAGAAACACAGAAACTTTATCTAAGACAAAAGGAGGGGATTCTAACGGTGTGTATGGTGAGAGAGAAGAAAAAACTACCTTGTTAGCTCTAATTTCTTTATCTAATAAGCAATATTCAAGAGTAATAAAATGATGAGCCCAAATGATATCATAGAACTCATTATTTTTTAAGTTACAAATATTAACTAATCTAATGGCTAATTTTTCAAACTCACAAATAAAAGGTTGGTCTAAATCAAATGCCGCTACAGACACTTCAAATCCTAATTCCCTAAATGTCTTAGCAAGCTCAAACGTCGTTATCTCAGATCCTGTATATTTTTTTATAAAAGAATTAAGAATTAATACTTTTTTCATTTGATTACCCAGTTATGTTTTAATCTGAACTCACCTTCTGCGATAGGAATATTTTTTAAAGAAAGTTTATTTTCCACAACAAACTCAACAATATAGTCTTCTCGATCATATGCAAACATAACATTCGTATCTGAAATAGAAACACTAAAGAAATATTTCCCTGATAAAAAATCATTATCAGGAATATTTAAAATAAATGTTTCATGTTGCTTATTGAAAGTTAAATCATCGCGAATCGTATTTACTAAAGTAACTAACTTTCCGAATTCATCATAAACTAATACACCTATCGCATAATCAGTAATATCTTTATTAAATCCAACTTCAATTGCAAGGTTAATATCATCCCCTGTTTGATAAATACCAGTATCTAGTTTTACATCTTTTATATAAATACTTTTGTTTAAAGTGTTTTTTTCTGTACTTAATGAATTTACAGTAATTTTTTCTTCTTTAAGTGATGACTTCATATATTCTGTATACAAATCACATACAATATGAGCCTCTCCAGAAGTATGCACTTTACCATCTTTTAACCATATTGCTTTAGTACAAAAATTCCGAATACTAGGCATCGAATGACTAACAAATAAAATCGTTCTCTGTTCATTCAACATTGATTTCATTTTAGTGATACATTTTTCTTGGAAGGCCATATCTCCCACACTTAACGCTTCATCAACAATAAGAATATCTGGTTCAACATTAATTGCTGTAGAAAACGCTAAACGTGCAAACATACCACTACTATATGTTTTAACTGGTTGGTATATAAATTCTCCAATATCTGCAAATTCTAAAATATCATTTAGTCTATTATCAATATCTTGCTTGGATAGCCCCATTAACGTACCCTGTAGATAAATATTATCTAACCCTGAATAATCTGGGTTAAAGCCTGCTCCTAATTCTAATAAAGAAGAAATTTTCCCTTGAATGGTAACTTCACCTTCAGATGGTGTCAAAACACCCGTGATAATTTTTAACAAAGTTGATTTACCTGCACCATTTTTTCCAATAATACCAACAACTTCTCCTTTCGATATTTCAATATTTATATCATGAAGTGCATTAAATATTGTATGGTAACTTTTTCTAAAAGGATTGAGAGCCTCTTTTAGCCTATCTTGTGGTTTTTTATATAACTTATATGATTTGCTTAAATTTTTTATTTCAATAGAGATATTGTTCATCTTAAATAACATCCGCAAAATGAGGTCTTAATTTTTTAAAGACATATGCTCCAATAGCAAGAATTGTCAGTGTGATTAGCCAGAACTGAATTGTGAGTTCTATTTTTTCCCAGAAAAATACATTATAAATTAAACTATCCCTATAACCTTCTATAACATAATAGAAAGGATTTGCTTCAACTAAAGGTTTAAACTCTTCAGGCAAAATTTTTATTGACCAAAATATAGGAGTCAACCAAAAACTAAACTGAATAGTCATTGCAACAATTTGTCCTATATCTTTGAAGAAAACTATCACGGAGCTTGTTAACCAGCTTAATCCTAACAAAAAAATAGTAATAGAAAAAGTATAATAGAAAACCTGAAGCCAATATATAGTCGGTGTATATCCATAGTATAGAAACATACCAAACAGAAAAAAAATAAAAAATAAGTGTAATGTTATTGCTGAGATAATTTGAACTATAGGTAATAGAGATACCTGAAACACTATCTTCTTAACTAGGAAATTATTTGCTAAAATAGCGTTAGTTGCAGAAGAAATAGTTTCAGCAATAAAGAACCAAGGAATCATTCCAGTTATTAGCCAAAGAATAAAAGGAAAATTATCTACTGGCTGACTTTTAAAACCGACTTGAAATACAAACCAAAATATAAGTATAGTAATAGCAGGTTGGATAAATGCCCAAAAAACACCTAATAAATTTCCATTATATCTCGCTTGAAAATCATTTTTTGCTAACTTTAATAACAACCCTTTATTTTTAAATAAGCCAGATAAAAAACTAAATATCATATCATTTACTCTGAATTAATAACTAAAATTTAATTGCCTCTACTAATACCTTACCAGCTAAATCCTTTGTTGATAAACTAGGTTTACCTTCTAACGGCCATTCGATCCCAACAATTTCATCATTCCAAATTAAAGAATGCTCTGCTTTAGGGTTGTAGTAGTCTGTACATTTATATACAAATTCGGCTTCATCTGTCATTACATAAAAACCGTGTGCAAACCCTTCAGGTACCCATAACTGGCGTTTATTTTCGGCAGATAAAATCTCTCCGATCCATTGCCCAAAAGTTGGAGAGTTTTCGCGCATATCCACTGCCACGTCAAACACTGCACCAGAAATAACGCGTACTAATTTACCTTGTGTATTCTCTGTTTGATAATGTAATCCCCGCAGCACCCCTTTTACTGATTTTGAATGATTCTCTTGCACAAAAGTACGGTTTGCTACATTTTCTTTAAACCATTCATCGCGAAAGGTTTCCATAAAAAAACCTCGTTCGTCACCAAATACTTGTGGCTCTAATAATTTTACATCAGGAATTTTTGTATCAATAACTCTCATATTTACTCCACATATGCTTTAATATTTTTTAATGCCTTTTGCCAATTACTTGGCTGAATACCAAAAACTTGCTGAATTTTAGTTAAATCTAGGCATGAGTTAGCTGGGCGTTTTGCAGGTGTCGGATAATCAGCAGTAGTAATGGAATTCACAAACGGTGCTTTTTTGAGTACATTTTGTGAAACAGCTTCAGCAAAAATCGTTTTTGCAAAATCACACCAACTGACATACGGCTCACCAGAAAAATGGTAAATGCCATATTCTACATTTAAGTTATTAATAATTCTTTCTGAAATATGGATAAGGGCAGCAGCAATATCACCAGCGTAAGTTGGTCCGCCAATTTGATCAGCTACCACACCTAAAGTATCACGAGTCTTAGCTAAACGAAGCATCGTTTTCACGAAGTTATTACCATGTTCTCCAAAAACCCACGCCGTACGAAGCACAATGAACTTTTCATTAGATTGCGCTACTACTTGTTCACCATAAAGCTTTGTTCGACCATAAACACCTTGAGGATTTGTAATGTCAGTTTCTTTATATTTACCTTCACCCTGACCATCAAATACATAGTCAGTCGAAATGTGAAGAATTGTTGCTCCTACACTTTTTGCCGCTTCTGCTAAAAACTGTGGCCCTTTTACATTAATCGCTTCAGACAGTTCTACCTCTACCTCAGCTCTATCTACTGCGGTATGTGCCGCCGCATTAATAATAATATCAGGTTGGAAACTCTGAACAGCTTTTTGCACTGCATGTTGATCCGTAATATCAAGCTCATCGCGATCAACAGCCAGGAGTTCATACTTATCTTTTAGCTGCTGAGTCAAGCAATAACCAACTTGTCCATTTGCTCCTGTAATCAAAAATCTTGCCATTTTATTTGCTCTCTTTAATCAAACGGAGTAAATACTGCCCGTATTCATTTTTTGCCATAGGTTTAGCTAGTTTTTCAACTTGTTCTGAAGTAAGCCAGCCATTCCGCCATGCGATTTCTTCTAAACAAGCAACTTGTAAGCCTTGAACTTTTTCAATAGTACGAACAAATGAAGCCGCTTCATGCAGGCTTTCGTGCGTGCCAGTATCTAACCATGCAAAACCACGTCCGAGCAATTGCACGTTGAGTGAGCCATCGTTTAAATACATTTCGTTAAGAGTAGTAATCTCTAATTCTCCACGAGCAGAGGGCTTGACTTGTTTTGCAAATTCTACCACACGGTTATCATAAAAATATAAACCTGTTACAGCATAGTTTGATTTTGGTTCAACTGGTTTTTCTTCAATCGAAACCGCTTTGAAGTTTTCATCAAATTCCACTACACCAAAGCGCTCAGGATCTTTCACTAAATATCCAAACACTGTTGCACCGTGGGGCTGTTTAACTGCCTCTTGCAACATTTGACTGAAGTGTTGACCGTAGAAAATGTTATCACCCAGTACTAAGCAACAACTATCTCCATTGATAAACTCTTCACCGATAAGAAATGCTTGAGCTAAACCATCTGGGCTTGGTTGAATTGCGTATTGTAAATTCACACCGAAATCTGAACCATCACCTAATAAGCGTTTGAAACTTTCATTATCTTCAGGGGTAGTAATAATAAGAACATCTCGAATACCCGCTAACATTAATACTGAAAGTGGATAGTAAATCATCGGTTTATCATAAACAGGCAAAAGTTGTTTAGATACACCTCGAGTAATAGGATAGAGGCGAGTACCGGAACCGCCTGCAAGAATAATACCTTTCATAAGGAGACCTTTAAAAGAGCGGGTAGATTCTCTTAAATTTTTATAAATTATTAGAAAACTTCACCGCTTGTTAATAATTAGTTACCTAAACGTTCACGGTTATATGAGCCATCTAATACACGACTCCACCATTTTTTGTTATTTAAATACCATTCTACTGTTTTGCGAATACCTGATTCAAAAGTTTCTTGTGGCTTCCAACCTAATTCTCGGCCAATTTTAGCTGCATCAATCGCATAGCGTACATCGTGACCAGGACGATCTTTCACATAAGTAATGAGATCTTCATATTTTGCTACACCTTCTGGTTTGTTTGGCACTAACTCTTCTAATAAACTGCAAATAGTACGTACTACATCAATATTTGCTTTCTCATTATGCCCACCAATATTGTATGTTTCACCTACCTTACCTTCTGTTACGACTTTATATAATGCACGCGCATGATCTTCTACAAATAACCAGTCACGAATTTGTTGACCATTTCCATAAACTGGTAATGGTTTTCCATCTAGTGCATTTAAAATCATTAATGGAATAAGTTTTTCAGGGAAATGAAATGGACCATAGTTATTTGAACAGTTAGTCACAATCGTTGGTAAACCATAAGTACGCAACCATGCGCGAACCAAGTGATCGCTAGAGGCTTTAGATGCTGAATAAGGACTGCTAGGTGCATAAGGTGTAGTTTCAGTAAACAAATCATCTGTTCCTTCTAAATCACCATATACCTCATCTGTTGAAATGTGATGAAAACGAAATGCTGCTTTTCTCTCATCATTTAAAGTATTCCAATAGGCTCGAGCTGCTTCTAATAGCGTGTAAGTGCCTACTATATTTGTTTCGATAAAAGCTGCTGGCCCATCAATAGAACGGTCAACATGACTTTCTGCCGCTAAATGCATTACGGCATCAGGTTGATGATGTTCAAATACACGCAACAATGCTTTTGAATCACAAATATCCACTTGTTCAAATGCATAACGTGGATTATTTTCTACAGATTCTAAAGATTCTAAATTACCTGCATAAGTTAATTTATCAACATTTACCACGTTATCTTGCGTGCTTTCAATAATGTGGCGAACAACTGCAGAGCCAATAAAACCAGCACCACCAGTAACCAAAATTGTTTTGCTCATTTTCATCCTCTTGGTTATTTAACAAATAAAACATTGCCCTGTATTCTATTTGAAATAATACTATTTCACAATTAAAGAATACAATACTTATGAAAAAAGTGCGGTCAAAAATGACCGCACTTTTCTTATTCAACAACTTGAATTCTGTTGTTTATCATTATGCATAATACATCTCAAACTCAACAGGATGTGGTGTCATATTTAAACGCTCTACCTCTTTACGTTTAATATTAATAAATGCTTCGATAAAGTCTTTCGTAAACACACCACCTTGCGTTAAGAATTCATAGTCTTTTTCTAATGAATTCAACGCTTCTTCTAGCGAGCTCGCAACTGCTGGAATATCTTTTAATTCTTCTGGTGGAAGATCGTAAAGATTTTTATCCATTGCATCGCCTGGGTGGATTTTGTTTACCACGCCATCAAGGCCAGCCATCAATAATGCAGCGAATGCAAGGTACGGGTTTGCCAATGGATCTGGGAAACGAGCTTCAATACGGATTGCTTTCGGACTAGTTACTGCTGGAATACGAATTGACGCAGAACGGTTACTTGCAGAGTAAGCCAACAATACTGGCGCTTCAAAACCTGGCACTAAACGTTTGTATGAGTTAGTACTTGGGTTTGTGAACGCATTTAATGCTTTAGCATGCTTAATGATACCGCCGATGTAATAAAGTGCGGTTTCAGAAAGGCCTGCATATTTATCACCTTGGAAAATGTTTTTGCCATCTTTGCTTAATGACATATTACAGTGCATACCAGAACCATTATCACCCGTAATTGGTTTCGGCATAAAGCAAGCGGTCTTACCATGTTCTAATGCAACGTTTTGCACCACATATTTATAGATTTGTGTTTCATCCGCTTTTAAGGTTAAGCTGTTGAATTTGGTTGCAATTTCGTTCTGACCTGCTGTTGCCACTTCATGGTGATGAGCTTCGATGACTAAGCCCATTTCTTCTAAAATTAAACACATTTCAGAACGAATATCATGAGCGGTATCAATTGGTGCCACTGCACAATAACCACCTTTTTTCAATGGACGGTAAGCATTGTTTCCGCCTTCATATTTTTTATTGGTGTTCCAAGCGGCTTCAATATCATCAATGGCGAAAGAAGCACGGTTCATTGATACATCAAAACGTACATCATCAAATAAGAAGAACTCAGGTTCTGGACCAAAGAATGCCTGATCTGCAACGCCTGTTGAACGCATATAGTTTTCAGCTCGAATAGCGATTGAACGCGGATCACGATCATAGCTTTGCATAGTTGTTGGTTCATACACGCTACAACGAATTGAAAGTGTTGGGATCTGCGCAAATGGATCGACTACTGCAGTTTCAGCAATTGGCATTAAAAGCATATCGGCTTTGTTAATGGTTTTCCAACCTTCAACAGAAGAGCCATCGAACATTTTGCCATCTTCAAACATATCTTCATCAACAAGGCTAACCGGGATAGAAACACCGTGTTCTTTACCTTTAATGTCGGTGAAACGAAGTAGCACGAACTTAATATCGTTCTCTTCGATCAGTTTAAATACGTTGGCAATTGCATTTGCATTTGGCATAAGGAGTCCTCTATTTTGCTATGTGTATAATCTTTAATAAAATTAAAAGAGCATTATAACGCAATCGCTTGCTTTTTTCATAAGATTTATTTTATGTCCTGGCATAGCAGAGCAGCGAAATATCGTGTATAATTTTTGCCCTTTCGAGATTCTCGTAGAGTGAGTTTACTCACTAATTCAAACTACTTGGACTATTCGGTGGCATTAAAATTCCACCCTACAAAACTTAAACTTTAAGAACGTAATAAATGAAAAACGACATTGATATTAACAAATTGCGCAATATCGCAATTATCGCTCACGTTGACCATGGTAAAACCACCCTCGTTGACAAACTCCTTCAACAATCTGGTACATTTGAATCAACTCGTGGTGATGTTGATGAACGCGTAATGGACTCAAACGATCTTGAAAAAGAACGTGGCATTACCATTCTTGCAAAAAATACCGCAATTAACTGGAATGGTTATCGCATTAACATCGTAGATACCCCAGGACACGCCGACTTCGGTGGTGAAGTAGAACGTGTACTTTCTATGGTGGATTCTGTACTTTTAGTGGTTGATGCCTTTGACGGCCCAATGCCACAAACACGTTTTGTGACACAAAAAGCCTTTGCTCATGGTTTAAAACCAATCGTAGTTATCAACAAAGTTGACCGTCCAGGCGCACGTCCTGATTGGGTGGTGGATCAAGTCTTTGATTTATTCGTTAACCTTGGTGCAACCGATGAGCAATTAGACTTCCCTATTATCTATGCTTCTGCATTAAATGGTGTGGCAGGGCTTGAACACGAAGATTTAGCGGAAGATATGACCCCATTATTTGAAGCGATTGTTCAACACGTTGAACCGCCAAAAGTGGAACTTGATGCCCCATTCCAAATGCAAATCTCCCAATTAGACTATAACAGCTATGTGGGTGTTATCGGTATCGGCCGTATCAAACGTGGTGCTATCAAACCAAATCAACCTGTGACTATCATTGATGGCGAAGGTAAAACTCGTCAAGGCCGTGTGGGTCAAGTATTAGGCCACCTTGGTTTACAACGTTATGAAGAAGATGTTGCTTACGCAGGTGATATCATCGCGATTACTGGTTTAGGTGAATTAAATATCTCGGATACCATTTGTGATATAAACGCGGTTGAAGCCTTACCTTCATTAACCGTTGATGAACCAACCGTAACCATGTTCTTCTGTGTAAATACTTCACCGTTTGCAGGTCAAGAAGGTAAATATGTGACTTCTCGTCAAATTCTTGAACGTTTAAACAAAGAGTTAGTTCACAACGTGGCATTACGCGTAGAAGAAACACCAAACCCAGATGAATTCCGTGTTTCTGGTCGTGGCGAACTACACCTTTCTGTATTAATTGAAAATATGCGTCGCGAAGGTTATGAACTTGCGGTTTCTCGTCCTAAAGTAATCTACCGTGAAATCAACGGCAAAAAACAAGAGCCTTACGAGCAAGTGACTATCGACGTAGAAGAACAACACCAAGGTTCAGTTATGGAAGCATTAGGTATCCGTAAAGGTGAAGTTCGCGATATGATGCCGGATGGCAAAGGTCGTGTACGTTTAGAATACATCATCCCTAGCCGTGGCTTGATCGGTTTCCGTGGTGAATTCATGACTATGACATCTGGTACTGGTTTACTTTACTCTAGTTTCGACCACTACGATGACATCAAACCAGGTGAAATCGGCCAACGTAAAAACGGTGTATTAATTTCTAACGCAACCGGTAAAGCACTTGCTTATGCACTATTTGGTTTACAAGAACGTGGTAAATTAATGATCGAAGCCAACGTAGAAGTTTACGAAGGTCAAATCATCGGTATTCACAGCCGTACAAACGACTTAACTGTTAACTGTTTACAAGGTAAAAAACTCACCAACATGCGTGCGTCAGGTAAAGATGATGCCATCGTCTTAACCACACCGGTGAAATTCTCCCTTGAACAAGCCATCGAGTTTATCGATGACGACGAGTTAGTGGAAGTGACACCAGAATCGATCCGTATCCGTAAAAAACTCTTAACGGAAAATGATCGTAAACGTGCAAACCGTACCACAACCAGTACGAGTACTCACTAATTAAAAACGTGCGGAAATTTGACCGCACTTTTAAACAAACAAAAGGCGAACATCTCATGTTCGCCTTTTTTATTTCATGATTAAAACTAGCCTAACCTTACTTTCTCGCCACCGAATTCATCGAGTAAGTTTTCGGTCAGTTTAGATAAAATGCCCGTCATTAATACAAAATCAGCATCAAAACGTTGCGCATAATCTTCTTTTAAAATATCCGCATTTTTCTCACGCACTGCATCAGCAAATTTTAAACGTTTGAGCGTGCAATCTTCATTAAATACAAACGTCAGCGTATCTTCCCACTCCAATGCGAGTTTGCTCACCACTTTTTTGCCATCTTGTAAAAGTGCGAGAATCTCTTCATTTTCTAAAGGCTGTTTCTTACAACGGATCACGCTGTCTTCTTGGCTTCCTCGCAGTTCAGCCTCTTCTAATGCCACCAACCAATGCGGGATTTTTTCCTGCACAATCCAATCCGTTAAAATGGTCGAAGGTTCATTTGCAAATGCCAACGGTACAACGGGTAACGAACCAAGTGATTTACGTAATAACGCCAAGGCATCTTCTGCTCGTTTACTCGATGCCGCATCGACATGCACAAGGTTGTTCTCTGTATCAATCCATACAGAAGTTTGCTGATTTTTAGTGAATGCACGTGGCAATAAATTCATCACCACATCATCTTTTAACGTTTGTTTTTCCGTTTTCTTCAATTTACGGTTTTCTTTTTGCTCTAGGCTTTCAATGCGTTCATCTAATTCACGTTTTACCACATTCGCCGGCAACATTTTTTCTTCTTTTTTCGCAACTAACAAAATGTGTTTACCGACAGAAAAATGCAATAATTCGCTGTCTTTCAAGGGATTCGTCCAACCGAATTTACTTTGATCTTGTGAGCCACAAGGATGAAATTCACAATCTGACAACTGGCGTTGTAATTCATTAAGATCCCAATCTAAGGGCTTAGTCAGCCTATATGACATTAAATTTTTAAACCACATCGTAACACTTCCTTCATAATAGGGTAAAATACGCGACATTGTAGCCCATAAACTCACGGGAAAAAATGATGCAACAGAAATTAATTGCCTTCATCGGTGGTGGCAATATGGCACAAGCGATTGTGTTAGGCCTATTAAAACAAGGTTATCCTGCCGATAAAATTATCGTTAATGATCCTAATGAAGAAAAACGTGCCTTTTTTGCTCAATATGGCGTGGCAGTTTCGACAGATAACGAGCAATCTATCACACAAGCTCAAGTAGTCTTATTTGCGGTTAAACCGCAAGTACTAGCCGATGTTTGCAAGCCATTAAGTGCGGTTGATTTTTCTGATAAATTAATCATTTCTATTGCGGCGGGTATTTCTACTGCCCGATTAGCTGAACTCCTTCCAACAGCAAAATCCATTGTTCGCGTCATGCCAAACACACCTGCATTAGTGGGTGAAGGTATGGCTGGCTTATTTGCTGACAAAAACACACCTGAAATTGACCGCACTTTTGCGGAAAATTTACTTTCAGCTGTAGGGAAAACCACTTGGGTGACAAATGAAACTCAAATGCATGCAGTCACCGCTGCATCAGGCAGTAGCCCGGCTTACTTCTTCCAATTTTTAGAAGCCATGCAACAAGGCCTAATAGAAATGGGCTTAGACGAAAACCAATCTCGTGAGTTGGTACAGCAAGCCATGTTAGGCTCGGCTAAGCTGGTGATTGAAAATCCACAGACAGCGCTTTCCACGTTACGAGAAAATGTCACCTCAAAAGGCGGTACCACTGCAGCCGCACTAAATGTGTTCAATCAACACCAATTTAACGACATCATTAAACAAGCGATGCAGGCCTGTGTGGCACGCTCACAAGAAATGGAAAAATTATTCTAATGCAAGTTCGTCCTTTTACTTGGCTCGCCTTGAGCTTTTTTGGCTACTATTGTGCCTACGGTGTGTTTCTTCCCCTTTTCCCAGCATGGTTGAAAACGCAATCTTATAGCGAAGAAAGCATCGGCTTATTGCTCGCCTGTGCCTACATATTCCGTTTCAGCGGCGGTATTTTATTTTCCGGCTTAATAAAACGTGTTTCTCTCTTAGTAAATGGGTTACGTTATTTAGGCGTGGTCAGTGCCATTACAATGGCGTTAATTGGACTGATGTCGCACAATTTCTGGCTCTTGTTTATTGGACTTGCGTTGTATTCCATGGTGAATGCGGCTGGTATGCCGATTGGTGATAGCCTTGCCAGTACATGGCAACAACAAATTCATTTAGATTATGGCAAAGCGCGCTTAATTGGTTCCTTTG
>CAUETL010000039.1:0-13379 GCA_959020685.1 Parahaemophilus parainfluenzae
ATGTTAGCGTTGATACCACTGATATTCCAGAAGCGTGAATCTTTCTTCACAAAATGCGCAAAGGCCTTATCAATTACTACATCAATTTCAACCTTATTGTCTTTATTGAATCGATAATCATAAATTTTCCCGACTGGCATTTTTTTGAAATACACAGAAGCACCGATCGAAATTGAACCTAAATCATCTGAAATTAAATGAATTAACAAATCCCCTGGATTGACTTGCGCAATAGGACCTTGCTCTTCCGCAATAAATTCATCTTCAGAGTCACCATCACCAGGCTGGAGCGTAATATAATTTCCTGAAACTAAAGAGTCTAAACCCGAAATCCCCGCAAGAGACACACTCGGCTGAACAAGCCAGAACTTGGTATTTTCTTTTAACACTTCTGTTGCTTCAGAATAAATATTTGCCTCAACTTTCACTTTTTGCATATTGTCGGTAAAGTTAACCTTCTTCACGACACCAATTTGTAAGCCTTGATAGCGAATAGGGGTTTTATCTGCAACGAGCCCTGCCCCATTAGAAAACGTGATCGTAATAGTCTTTCCTCGTTCTTGTACAATTTGGAAAAATAAAATGGCACCAATACATAATGCGATAAAAGGTAACAACCAAAACGGTGAGATGCGTTTATTCTTACGTAATAACGCTTCTACATTGTTAGATTGCTCATCAATAGATTGAGATTCTGGTTTATTGTTTTCTGTCATAAATTTTCCAAATTAATCGACTATCAAACTGAGAAGTTGAAATCATAGTTAAAAACACTGCTGCACCGAAATAAAATGCCGCAGGGCCTACGGTAAAATTAATAATCTGTCCACGTGTTACTAAAGACATCATCAAGGCGAGCACAAAAAGATCCAGCATTGACCAACGTCCTACAAAGTGAACGATATGTAATAATCGCATTTGCCATTTAATTGAATGTCGCCATTTAAAATGCACGCTTGCCAGTAAATACAACATAATCAGGATTTTGCTTACGGGCACAAAAATACTGGCGAAGAATACCACGAAAGCAACAAAATAGCTCCCCATGCTTATAAATGACATCACGCCCGACATCAAGGTATCTTGTGACAAATTTCCTGTTAAATAAACACCGGATATTGGGAGTAAGTTTGCGGGGAAAAGCATGATAATCCCTGCCACTAATGTCGCCCAAACGCGTTGTAATTTTACACTATCAGGTGTTTCAATAAGCGATGCACAACGTGGGCAAATGGCTCGATGACGGTGATCGTATTCTTGATCTTCTTTTAAAAAAGTGTAATCACAGGCGGTACAAAGTTCTAACGGTTTATCGCTTTTGGTAACCGGTTTCTGATCGGGATAAAAATCATGCCACAAGTCATCTAAATTAATTTTAATGAATAATAAAGTGGTTAAAAGTGCAGTAAAAACAAAAGCAATTAAATATACTTCCACTTCTAATGTGGCATATTCGCGCACTTTAAACATGGTGACACCCAGTGCAACTAAATAGACGTCAAACATGACCCAAGGCTTAATATATCCCACAAATAATAAGACATTACGAGGCTTAATTTTGAGTAATTTAGAAAGCTGCAACATAATGACTAAAATCGCAAAAGATACAGGCATTAAAACAGCACAGATAAAAATCATAAATGCAGTATAGGAATATCCCTCCACTGCCATTTTCCAAATTCCTTTCCAAACAGAAGCATCAATTTTAGTACCCAGTAAATCTAAGCTCAATAAAGGATAGCCTAAAGCAAATGGCATTAAAATTAAGATAGAAAGGGCGATTAATGAACAACGTTTAAGTGACCAATGACTTCCTGATTGCAATTTATGATGGCAACGCGGACATTGCGCGTATTCCCCTTCTTGCGGACGACAAACAGACACCGTTGCATCGCATCCTATGCAACGCACTAGTCTATAAGTGGCATGAGTAAAATCAGGTGTTTTTGTCATTATGTTTTCAGAAATTATAAAAGTGAACTATTTTAGCCTGAATTAAGGGAATTTGTGAAGTTATTCATTAGAATTAGAAACGGAATTATTCTGTCCAACCATTGTCAATCCTTATAAAAGTGCGGTACACTGTGCAAGTTTTTATTTTTTATCCTAGGAAAACTCAGAAATGACAGATTCTCAAGTTGAAGCCCAAGTTGAAAATAATGCTGAAGGCGTTCAAAAATTAACTGATACAAAAGCGATCATTGCATATCTTGTAGAAAAATTCCCACTTTGCTTTATTGCTGAAGGTGAAGCAAAGCCATTAAAAATTGGGCTTTTCCAAGATCTTGCTGAAGCATTAAAAGATGATGAACGTGTCAGCAAAACTCAATTACGTCAGGCTTTACGTCAATACACTTCTAACTGGCGCTATTTACACGGTTGCCGTGAAGGTGCTGAGCGTGTGGATTTATACGGCAACCCTGCTGGTGTATTAGACGCAGAACATGTTTCTCATGCGACTCAACAATTAGCAGATGCAAAAGCTAAATTTGCAGAAAAACGCAAAGCAGAATTAGCAGCCAAAAAAGCACAACAAAAACGACCTGCTCATAAACCAAATTCAAATCAAGCAACTCGCAAACCAAAAGCCCCACAAGTAAAACTAAGTGCGGTTGATTTCACAACACTTTCTGCAGGTAGCAAAGTGAAAGTGAAAGTAGCAGAACAAGCGAAAAATGCGACCGTATTAAATGTGGAAAAAGATGGCGCACGCGTAGAACTTGAGAATGGTTTAGTGATGACTGTCACCGCAGATCGTTTATTTGCCTAATAATTTATTTCTTATCGGGAAAGGTTAAATGAAATTACATACAACCAAAAGTCTTATTGCGACAGCAATTTTAGGTGCGTTATTTCTTCATTCGTCTGACACATTTGCCGTGCAGCCGAAATTAAAGCAAAGCGATATTACGATTCCTTCCGCAACTGACGCAAACCAGTTAGCAACAAAACGTGCAACGACACGTTTAACACAATCACATTATCGTAAATTCCAGCTTGATGACGCCTTTTCCGAAAAGATTTTTGATCGTTATATTAAAAGCTTAGATTACAGCCATAACACCTTTTTAAAATCAGATATTGATGATTTACGTGCTAAATATGGTTCTAAATTAGATGATCAACTTAATGAGGGCGATCTTTCAGCTGCATTTGCGATTTACGATCTGATGATGAAACGTCGCTATGAACGTTATGCTTATGCATTATCTTTATTAGATCAAGAACCTGATTTAAAAGGTAATGATCAAATTGAGATTGACCGTGAAAAAGCACCTTTTCCTACAAGCGAAGAAGAAGTAAACAAGCTTTGGGAACAACGTGTTAAAAATGATGTAATCAGCCTGAAATTAAAAGATAAAAAATGGCCTGAAATTAAAGAAAAACTGACTAAACGCTACAATTTAGCCATTCGTCGATTAACTCAAACCAAAGCTGATGACATTGTTCAGATTTATATTAATGCCTTTGCTCGAGAAATCGATCCGCATACAAGCTATCTTGCGCCGCGTACTGCAAAAAGCTTTAATGAAAGCATGAACCTTTCTTTAGAAGGAATTGGTGCGACATTACAATCTGAAGATGACGAAACCAGCATCAAGTCTTTAGTGCCAGGTGCACCGGCTGAACGCAGTAAAAAATTACAAGCAGGCGATAAAATCATTGGTGTTGGCCAAGAAAAAGGCGAAATCGAAGATATTATCGGTTGGCGTTTAGAAGATATCGTTGACAAAATCAAAGGTAAAAAAGGAACAAAAGTTCGTCTTGAAATTGAACCTGCAAAAGGTGGGAAAAGCCGTATTGTCACTTTAGTACGCGATAAAGTCCGTATTGAAGACCAAGCCGCAAAACTCACTGTTTCTAAGGTAGAGGGTGAAACCGTTGGCGTCATTAAAATCCCAAGTTTCTATATTGGCTTAACTGATGATGTGAAGAAATTATTAGTAGAGGCTGAGAAGAAGAAAATTGGCGCTTTAATTGTGGATCTTCGTGAAAATGGCGGTGGTGCTTTAACAGAAGCCGTCGCATTGAGTGGTTTATTCATTACTGATGGTCCGGTGGTTCAAGTTCGTGATGCTTATCAACGTATTCGTGTACACGAAGATGACGACAATGCCCAGCAATATAAAGGACCATTGTTGGTAATGATTAATCGTTTCAGTGCATCTGCCTCTGAAATCTTTGCTGCGACAATGCAAGATTACAATCGTGGTATCATTATTGGGCAAAATACCTTTGGTAAAGGTACCGTACAACAAAGTCGCTCATTAAACTTTGTTTATGATTTAGATCAAACACCACTTGGTGTGTTGCAATATACTATCCAAAAATTCTACCGAATTAATGGTGGTTCAACCCAATTAAAAGGTGTGGCAGCAGATATCAATTTCCCTGAAATTATTGATGCAAAAGAAATTGGTGAAGAAAAAGAAGATAACGCCTTACCTTGGGATAAAATTCCGCCGGCGACTTATTCTGAAACCAATAAAGCACGTAAAGATGTTGAAGCATTAAATGAAAAACATCTAGAGCGTATTGCAAAAGATCCTGAATTTATTGCTTTAAATGAAGATCTTAAAATCCGTGATGAACGTCGCGAGCGCAAATTCTTATCATTGAATTTCCAAGAGCGTAAAGCGGAAAATGATAAAGATGATGCGAGACGTTTAAAAGATCTCAATGATCGTTTTAAACGTGAAGGTAAAAAAGCATTAAAAGATATTGATGATTTGCCAAAAGACTATGAAGCACCTGATTTCTTCTTAAAAGAAGCGGAAAAAATGGCAGCTGATTTAGTTAAACTTAATGCGAGTCAACAAAAAGTGGATGCTGAAATAAAACAAGAAGCGGCAAAAGCAACAAAATAACGATTATTTTGACCGCACTTTGGCAGATGAAAAAAACTGAAGTGCGGTTATTTTTTTTATGAATATTTTTAAAGGTACAGCAATGTTAAAAGGAACAATGAAATTAAGCGCATTAGTCTTATCATTATCAATGATGACGTCAGGTTGTGCATTAGCTGAATGGGCTAAAACAGTTGGACAGCCTCAACAAGCCGAAAATAAAGGCGTTGATATGTCTAAATTAAGTCCAGAAGAGCGAGCAAAACTTGAAGCTGAAATCAAAGAAGATCAAGCTCGTCTTGCCGCTGAAAAGCAAGCGATGCTAGAGATGTCATTAACGCATGAAATTGGTGAACAAAATCTACAGTTCAAACCAATTTTGGCTAAATTATATGCCGATAATAAATATGACCTAATGTGGAAAGACAAGGCGGCTGAGAAACAATTCCTACGTGAATATGCAGCCATGGTGGCATCTGGTATTTCTAAACGTTCAGCTCAATCGTTAGTCAACTTACATAACGCTGAAAAAACGGGTGGACTCACCTATGATGTGTTGTTAAGTGACGCTTTCCTTGATTACTTGTATTACAGCAAGAACGTAAATCAACAAGCACAACGTTGGTTATACGCAACGAATGCTTATAAACCAGAATTACCAAATCAAGAAGTTATCGACCAATGGCAAAGTGCGGTTAAAAACAATGCTGTTTCTGGTTTTATAAACGGATTATCTAACCATAATCGTTTATATCGTGAAACGGTACAAGCACTTCCATCGATGATTTCAGCTTCAGGTATTTCTGCAATGGGTAAAAAACTTGCCCTTAATGCACAACGCTTACGCGTCATTCCTGATTTTGAAAATGGAATCTTTGTTAATATTCCAAGCTATCAATTGAAATATTATCGTGATGGTAAAGCAATTTTAGAATCACGTGTTATTGTAGGGAAAAATGAACGTCGTACACCGGTAATGTACAGCCGTTTGAGCAATGTGGTTGTTAATCCACCTTGGAATGCCCCAACACGTTTAATCAATGAAGATATTTTACCGAAATTAAAACGTGACCCAGGCTATGCGGCTGCACACAACTACTCTATTTTGGATAGCAAAGGTAATACTATCGATCCTTACTCAATTAATTGGAGTAGCATTGGTGATAAATTCCCGTACCGTATCCGTCAAGCTGCTGGCGACAGTGCATTAGGTAACTATAAATTTAATATGCCAAGCTCTGATGCGATTTATCTTCACGATACACCAAATCATAGCTTATTCAGCAAAAAAGACCGTGCATTAAGCTCAGGTTGTGTGCGTGTAGAAAAATCCGATCAACTTGCCTCTATTCTGCTACAAGAAGCTGGTTGGTCAGAAGATAAAAAACGTAACGTTTTAGAAAGTAAGAAAACAACGTCTGCGAGCATTCGTACAAATGATCCTGTATTCTTATATTATGTAACTGCATGGGTTGAAAACGGCCAAACACAAGTTTTACCGGATATTTATAAATACGACGATGCCGCGACGTTTAATGGTATTGACTGGTCTGTTGTAAAAAAATATCTTTAAACAATGTTCACACTAGAACTTTTTAAAGAAAAAATTGTCTAGGGTGAGAGATGGGTAATAAAAGAGACTAAAAAAATGGGTAACATTGACAAAAATCGTCGTAAATGGCTTTCATTAGGCGGCATCGTTTTAGGCGCAAGCATGATGCCAAGTACGGTGTTAGCAATGGTCTCTACCCCTAAACCTCGTATTCTCAGCTTCTATAATGTCAACACCAATGAACGATTAAGCGGTGAGTTCTCAGCAACAACTGGATTTAATCGTTCATTACTTGGTAAACTTGATTACTTCATGAGAGATCGCCGTACAGACCAAGTACGCCGAATGGATCCGAATCTCTTCATGAAGTTTTATCATTTACAAAGTAATTTAGGTTTACGCACTGCACAAATTGATGTGATTTGTGGCTATCGTAGTGCTGCGACAAATGCCATGCGTCGTAGACAAAGTCGTGATGTAGCAAGCAACAGCTATCATATTAAAGGCCAAGCGATTGATTTTAAAATCCCTGGTGTGCCTTTAGCTAGATTACGCCAAGCGGCTGAAAATCTTGATAGTGGTGGTGTAGGATATTACCCGTATAGTAATTTTATTCACGTGGATACTGGCCCTGTAAGAACATGGCGTGGTGCATAAAAAACAGTTTAATTTTAGACCGCACTTTAGTGCGGTTTTTTGTTATCAACAATAAGGAAAAAAGATGAATATTGAAATTATTCCAGTTACAGCCTTTCAGCAAAATTGCTCTCTTATTTGGGATGATGAAAAAAATGCGGCAATTATCGATCCTGGTGGTAATGCGGAAAAGCTTATTCAACGCATTGAGGAATTAGAATTAAACCTAAAAGCAGTCTTATTGACGCATGGTCATCTTGATCATGTAGGTGCGGCAGAAGCGATTCGCGATCATTTTAACATTGAAATTTGGGGCTCACAGGAAGAAGATCGTTTCCTTTTTGAAAGTCTACCACAACAAGCTCAGCAGTTTGGTTTACCTTATATTTCTGCGTTTACACCTGATCGCTGGTTTAATCAAGAAGGCGAAAAAATTCAAATTGGTACATTTACCTTTGAAATTCTTCATCTTCCTGGTCATACACCTGGCCACATTGGTTTTATTGAACATGAAAAAAATATTGCTTTTACTGGCGATGTCCTTTTCCAAAACAGTATTGGTCGTACAGACTTCCCTCGTGGGGATTTCGACACCTTGATCTCATCAATCAAGAATAAATTATTTACATTAAATGATGATATGGTTGTCATTGCGGGACATGGTCCTTACACAACCATTGGACAAGAAAAACGAAACAATCCGTTTTTGAAGTAAAGATCTAAATTTAGGGTAAAAAAAAGCTCCTAATTTCTTAGGAGCACCAAAAAGGAATTTATGAATAAAATCTCTAAAGTTTAGCTTTATCAAAGGAATCTCGATAAAACGCTAACGATTATATTGACATATTCTGACAAATGCAAGCTTTTTCTTTACACTAATTTACAAACCTTTACAGTTTGCTATTTTTATAACCACTTCGACGGCTTTTTCCATCCCTTCAAGGGTCACTAATTCATGTTTGCTATGGAAATTATAGCCACCAGTAAAGATATTTGGACAAGCTAATCCTTTTTCTGCTAAAAATGCCCCATCGGTTCCACCCCGTATTGGTTTGTGATTTGGTGTAATACCACAAGCTTTCATTGCTGCATCAGCAAGTTTAATCGCCTGTGGAACATTTTTGACTGTGTCATACATATTTTTATAACTGTCTTCAATAACACATTCCACAGGGTTTTTTAGGCTTTTCTCTCTATTAAATTTTTCTACAAGTTGATAAATAAACGCTTTACGTTGATCAAAATTAGCTTGGTCAAAATCTCGAATCAGATAATGTAATTCAACTTTCTCAATATCCCCTTTAAAATCATCTAAATGGAAAAAACCTTCTTTTCCTGATGTTTTTTCGGGAACATCATCTTTTGGAAAACTTTGTTGAAACTCACAAGCTAACGTAAGCGCATTCACTAATTTATTTTTCGCATACCCTGGATGAATCCCCCGGCCTTTAAAGGTGATTTTTGCCGTTGCCGCATTAAAATTCTCATACTCGAGCTCGCCCACTTCCCCACCATCAATGGTATATGCCCAATCACAAGGGAAATCGTCTAATGGAAAATAATGCATTCCTAAGCCAATTTCTTCGTCAGGCGTAAATGCCACTCGAATATTGCAATGTGGGATATTTTCCTGTTGTAAGACAGAAAGTGCGGTCATAATTTCTGCGATTCCAGCTTTATTATCCGCACCAAGTAAAGTAGTTCCATCTGTCACAATCAAGGTTTTACCAATAAGCTGATGTAAAAATGGATAATACACGGGACTAATAAACTCTTCCCCTAAACCTAATGCGATATCTCCCCCCCGATAGTTTTCGATCACTTCGGGTTGAACATTTTTACCGCTACATTGTGGTGAGGTATCTAAGTGGGAAATAAAACCTATGGTTTGTGTTAAATCAGGATGATTTGAGGGTAAATAAGCCGTGACGACGGCATGCTTAGTCACATTAACATCTTGTAAACCAAGTTCAATTAATTCTTGCTGCAAATGCAAAGCTAATTTCATTTGTCCTCGCGAACTGGGGGAATGTTTTGCAGACGATTTAGATTGCGTATCAAACGCGACATAAGTTAAAAATCGCTGCAATAATTCATTGTTATTATGTTCTTCCATTTTAAAATTCTCCTTTATATCGGCACTAGTCTAATCCCAAAATTCGTTACAGTTCTTGATATATAACAAGAAAGTGGAGAGTTATAAGATTTTCTGAAAAAAGTGCGGTCAAATTTTCGATAAATTTTTTCCTAAAAACACGATTAAATCCTTTTCATCATTAACAATTCGCTATATCATATCTGTTCAATTTTATGTCGCCCCTGCATCATTTTTTGCAGGTTTATTTCTACTCAGTACCAATCAAATTGGTGAAATTAGGGAGAAAACCAAAGCTAGTGGAAAATCTGGTTCAAAACAAGCCTATTATTGAGCTTCGTTCTATCAAAAAATCCTATGGTTCCAACACAATCATTAATGATTTCAATCTAACCATTAATAACGGTGAATTCGTCACAATTCTTGGTCCTTCGGGCTGTGGTAAAACTACAGTTTTGCGTTTATTAGCAGGTTTAGAAGAATTAGATGAAGGTCATATTATTTTGGACGGTGAGGACATTACCAATGTTCCGGCTGAAAAACGCCACATTAACACCGTATTCCAAAGTTATGCATTATTCCCGCATATGACGATTTTTGATAACGTGGCTTTTGGTTTGCGTATGCAAAAAGTGGCAGAAAGCGAGATTAAACCTCGTGTTCTGGATGCATTGCGTATGGTGCAATTAGAAGAAATGGCCGACCGTAAACCAGCTCAACTTTCTGGTGGTCAGCAACAACGTATCGCGATTGCTCGTGCTGTTGTGAATAAGCCAAAAGTGTTGCTACTGGATGAATCTTTATCTGCGCTGGATTATAAGTTACGTAAACAAATGCAAAACGAACTTAAACAATTACAGCGTCAACTTGGCATTACCTTTATTTTCGTTACTCACGATCAGGAAGAAGCGATCACCATGTCTGACCGTATCGTCTTATTGCGTAAAGGTAAAATTGCACAAGATGGTTCACCACGTGAAATCTATGAAGATCCAGCCAACTTATTCGTTGCTCGCTTCATTGGTGAAATTAATGTATTTGATGCCACTGTGATTGAACGTAAATCTGACGATGAACTACTTGCTAACGTAGAAGGTCGTGTATGTGATATTCACACCAGTATCTCTGCTGAAAAAGGTCAAAAACTACAAGTGTTATTACGCCCAGAAGATATTGTGATTGAAGAGCTTGACGAAAATGAGCACTCAAATGCAATTATTGGTCGTATTGTGGATCGTACCTATAAAGGGATGACACTTGAGTCTACAGTGGAATTTGATCACAACGGTAAACGCGTATTAGTGAGCGAATTCTTTAACGAAGATGACCCACATATGGATCACAGCGTTGGTCAACGTGTAGGTATTACATGGCACGAAGGTTGGGAGGTTGTACTCAACGATGAAGATAATCAATAATAAATTCCAGAAAATTACTGTTGCAATTATCTTCAGTTGGTTAATCTTCTTTGTGCTAATTCCAAACTTATTAGTATTAACCGTAAGTTTTTTAACCCGAGATGGTAGCGACTTTTATGCTTTGCCATTTACTTTAGATAACTACACTAACCTGTTTAATCCGCTTTATGCACAGGTTGTGTGGAATTCATTGTATATGTCTGGCATCGCAACGATTATTTGCTTACTCATTGGCTATCCATTTGCCTTTATGGTCAGCAAAATTAATCCAAAATATCGTCCATTTTTATTATTCCTCGTGGTATTGCCATTCTGGACAAACTCACTGATTCGTATCTATGGGATGAAAGTATTCCTTGGTGTGAAAGGTGTGTTGAATACCATGTTAATGGATATGGGCATTTTGAGTGAGCCTATTCGTATTTTAAATACCGAAGTAGCTGTAATCATTGGTTTAGTGTATCTCCTTTTACCATTTATGATTCTACCGCTCTACTCTGCTATTGAAAAATTAGATGGACGTTTATTAGAAGCGGCAAGAGATTTAGGCGCGAATGCAGTTCAACGTTTCTTCCGTGTTATTTTGCCATTGACTATGCCAGGTATCGTAGCGGGTTGTTTATTAGTATTACTACCTGCAATGGGTATGTTCTATGTAGCTGACTTACTTGGTGGTGCGAAAGTATTATTAGTCGGTAACGTGATTAAGAGTGAATTCTTAATTTCCCGTAACTGGCCATTCGGTTCAGCAATCAGTATCGGCTTAACCATCTTAATGGCATTATTGATTTTCGTTTACTATCGTGCAAATAAATTGTTGAATAAGAAAGTGGAGTTAGAATAATGAGTCGTTTACTACGTAATATTTTTATGTTTGTGGTATACGCTTATTTGTATATCCCAATTATTATTTTGGTGACTAACTCCTTTAACGAGGACCGTTATGGTTTAAGTTGGAAAGGCTTTAGTTGGAACTGGTATGAGCGTTTATTTAATAACGATACCTTAATCCAAGCTGCCTTCCACTCTGTCACTATCGCTTTCTTTGCTGCAACGTTAGCGACTATTGTGGGTGGTTTAACTGCTATCGCACTTTACCGCTATCGTTTCCGTGGTAAACAAGCAGTAAGTGGTATGTTATTTATCGTCATGATGTCACCAGATATCGTAATGGCGGTTTCTCTACTTGCCTTATTCATGGTTGTAGGAATTTCGTTAGGTTTCTGGTCATTATTATTGGCACACGTAACGTTCTGTTTACCTTATGTTACCGTGACAATTTTCTCTCGCTTAAATGGCTTTGATGCAAGAATGCTTGAAGCGGCGAAAGATTTAGGTGCTAGCGAAGTCACTATTTTGCGTAAAATTATCTTACCACTTGCCTTACCTGCAGTGGTATCAGGTTGGTTATTAAGCTTTACTATTTCATTAGATGATGTTGTTGTATCCTCTTTCGTAAGTGGTGTAAGCTATGAAATCCTACCGTTGCGTATCTTCTCTCTTGTTAAAACAGGGGTAACACCAGAAGTAAACGCGTTAGCAACGATTATGATCGTGCTTTCATTAGGATTAGTCATTTTAAGCCAATTAGTTACACGCAAAAATAATCATTAAACATTGATATAAAAAGGTTTCACAAATCTTTTAAGATCAAATAAAATACGCCTTGACGCACAATCAAGGCGTTTTTTTATACCTGCATTAATGCAGGTGGTTTTTTACCCCTCTTTTACGGAGAACAAAGAAAAATGAAAAAATTTGCAGGTTTGCTTACTGCTGGTTTAGTTGCCGCTACATTAACTGCTTGTAACGACAAAGAAGCCAAGTCTGATGCAACAAAAGCACAGGCTCCAGCAAATGATACTGTGTACTTATATACTTGGACTGAATATGTACCAGATGGTCTTTTAGATGACTTCACAAAAGAAACTGGTATCAAAGTTATCGTAGCAAGTCTTGAATCCAATGAGACGATGTATGCCAAAATGAAAACCCAAGGTGATGCGGGCGGTTATGATGTTATTGCACCATCTAACTACTTCGTATCTAAAATGGCACGCGAAGGCATGCTACAAGAATTAGATCACAGTAAATTACCTGTTATCAAAGAATTAGACCCTGATTGGCTCAACAAACCTTATGACAAAGGCAATAAATACTCGCTTCCTCAGTTGTTAGGTGCGCCAGGTATTGCATTTAATACCAATACCTATAAAGGTTCTGACTTCACTTCTTGGGGCGATTTCTGGAAACCTGAATATGCAAACAAAATCCAATTATTGGATGATGCGCGTGAAGTATTCAATATTGCGTTATTAAAAATTGGTCAAGATCCAAATACCAAAGATCCAGCAATTATCAAGCAAGCTTATGAAGAGTTATTGAAATTACGTCCAAACGTACTTTCTTTCAATTCTGATAACCCTGCAAACTCTTTCATCTCTGGTGAAGTAGAATTAGGTCAATTATGGAATGGTTCTGTACGTATCGCGAAAAAAGAACAAGCGCCATTAAATATGGTGTTCCCAAAAGAAGGTCCTGTTCTTTGGGTTGATACTTTAGCGATTCCTAAAACCTCTAAAAACCCAGATGGTGCACACAAGTTAATTAACTACTTGTTAGGTGCAAAAGCAGCGGAGAAATTGACTTTAGCGATCGGTTACCCAACAGCTAACCTTGAAGCGAAAAAAGTACTTCCGAAAGAAATCACAGAAGATCCATCTATTTATCCACCAGCAGAAATTCTTCAAAAAAGCTACTGGCAAGATGATGTAGGTGATGCAATCCAATACTATGAACAGTATTACCAAGAGTTAAAAGCAGCAAAATAA
>CAUETL010000040.1:0-13067 GCA_959020685.1 Parahaemophilus parainfluenzae
TTGATGTTCGAGGTTGTAATTCGGATTTAAAAAGGTGTAATCTCGTAAGGTTTGGCTAGTTGTCGTCACCTTACGGCAATAGTCAAATCGCCAAAGGCAAGCAAATGAACGATCCCCTGCGGGCTTCGCATTATAGGTCAATGTGCCAAGAATCGGAGAAGCGATACTTTGATGACCAAAACGCAACTCATGGCTATCTGCTCGATGGTCAAAGTAATAATACCAGCCTTCTTCCGCCGCCAAGCGTTCAATAAAGGCTAAATCTGTTTCGCGATATTGCACACAATATTCGCGTTCCCAATCCGAAGGTAAAGGCTCAAAGGAAACCTTTTCTACGCGATTCTTTTGCAATAAAGTGCGGATGATTTTTTCGCTGTTTTGATGCTGGAAGATTCGGCTATCAGATTGAAATGCTGCTCGCGCGAGAGCCGGCTCCACCACCATTTGATAATGCGTACGAACAAACCCTGTTTTCCCCAAACCGAAACTGATCACAATTCCATTCAAATAGCGAACCGGTTGTTCACCTTGCCAAAAACTGAAGGTTGCCTTGTTATCTAGCACATCAAAAAAAAGAGACAGGGTTAAAGGCGGCCAACTCCAGTTCTAAACGGAAATGTTGTAAAAATCTCTTGATATTTAGCGTGTAACTCGTTAGTTTTTAAAAGAACAAAAAAATCAACCACACTATTTATAATAAATAAGATATTTAATATTACTTAATATCACGAATTTACACTTATATATTAATAGAATCAATCATAATTAAAATATGAAATGGACTTGTAAATTACCTTCCTATTATTTATTTTTTTTGTAGCTATCTCTATAACTCTTGAATCCTTATATTTATAACTCCTAAAAATATTATCCCCATTCTCCATGACATAATATTCCTCAGTAACAAAACCTTGTTTATCAAACTTTATAACAACTGATTTAATCACATCATTAACATCAGCAGGAATAAAAAACGCATCTGGAGACATACCTACCTGTAGTGAAAAATTATCTATTCTAATATTATTTTCTAATATTAAATAGTTACTATTTTCCATAATTCGATATAGATTAAGGATATAATCAGAAAAAACTGGATCATCCCCCAATCTAATTTTATATTTCTTATATAATTCACTAAATGCATATACCTTAGGACAAATCCATCTTGCTCGAATATCAGCCTCTAATTCATCCTGCAATGAAGATAAATTTTGACAATAATTATTTGAATCATTATAAATTAAATCACAATCTCCATTCTTACATTTGAATATATCATGTTTATTTACTCGATATATATATTCAGAACTTTCATCGGAATTCAACTCCTTCTCAGTTATAACGCCCGCAAAAACATTAACAGAAAAGATAGCCATTATTAAAAACATATATTTTCTCATTTTGAACTCCAAAAAATTGTACCATTATAAACAGCTGTGGACTTTAATCTCATTTTTCCTTTATTCTTATAATTTCCATAATTATCTGGCGCTGCTTTTTTCTGAGGAGCTAAGAATTTACCTTGCCCTAAAAGAGAATTGACTGAAGACTTCCATTTTTCATAATGCTCTTGGGAAATATCCCATCCCATCGTATTCATATGTAGCTCAAAACGCCCTGTACTTCGTCGATTATCACTACTAGGATACATTGCTTGCTCCATACCATCCCACATATCAGCACCATTACTATAATCATGTCCATTGTTTAAAGCATTTATTAATGCCGCTATTGCAAATTGCATATTAGTATTATTTCTATCACTACAAGATTTACTCCTAAATAATTTAGCTAACTCACTGGAAACGCCATATGCTTTTTTATTTTTTTGATGAACAGATGCTATTGCATACATTTCTTTTTTCAATTCATCTTGACTAACTTTAGTGGATCTAAATGCTGAACTCTCTCCATATATCGTTGAGGATTTTGTTATAAATTCATTATGATCTTTTATTGGTAATTTTTTTATACCTATATATTTATCTTCTTTAAAGTCTATATAAATATATACATCATTAATACTTCCCGTCCCCTCAGTTAAATGATTATGATAGTACCCACTATTAGCTTCATAGTAATATCCATTTGGATTATCTTCTTCATTTTCTACCACATCTACCGGTTTTTCATTATGTGTACTACGCTCCTGTACAACCTTATTATTCTCTTTCTTTTTTTCAGCTGGCTTTGCAGTCTTCTTATCTCCTTCTTTGGGTAGCTGTTTTGGCGATGAATCAGCTCTATTTGTTTCTTCATTCTTAGTATTAGATTGTTGTGTTTTAGAGTTTGACTTACTTGAAGTAGGAGTTTCTTTTGACTTCAATCCACTTTTTCTCGTTCCCTTTGGAAAATAGATTTTTTGCCCCGCTAAACTACTTAAAGGAGTCGCTTCATCCAACCCATTTTCCCAAATCAACGCATATCTATTTACGCCAGCCTCTTTCTCTATTATTTCCCAAGTATCCCCCTGCTCCACAATATGATAAGGTCGCTTATATGTTTCCGGTTCGCCTTTTTCGTTTGGAATTGTTCGTGGTTTAATCTCATAAATATTATATGCTCTTAATCTAACAAGCCGCTTTCCTTTTATCCAAGTAAATTCCGGAATCTCAGAATGCTCTGTCTTAGGATATTGTTCGTTCCAAAAAACAACTTTTATACGTAATTCTTTTCCTTCTTGTTCAACTAAACTAGGTGGAAAGACTATACGCCCATTTTCATCTGCTTGCCAAGGATACTCACTGGTAGGTAACCCATTTATTGACATTTCAGCCTTACAATAAGCCAGAGGCTCATTATTTGCTCCTAGAAACTCGATTTCATAACCCATCGGCTGATTTTTATTATTCATTTTCCTATTAATCCCAATCTAAAATCTGTGCACTACCCACCAATACTTTTAAAGCATCTTCCGTTTCACGATAAATGCGAGGTGTTCTAGCGATATCATCTAAAAGACCATTGGTCACAACCTCTCCTTGACTATCCAAAATAGTGTAAGGCACTTTTTTCTCATTACAACGTCCATAAACATCATAAACATCTAATCTTGTTGAATAATAAGTATTTGGTGTAATTGAATCATTTACTGTTGTTTCAAACGGACTCACCCCATCAGCTGCTCCCGCATCTTCTGTAAGTGGTCCCTCAACATACACATTCCCAATCAGCGTAATCCCTTCTTGGTTTAACACGATTTCACCGGCAGGGCCTTGAATATGAACTTCATCATAACCTTCTAAATCAAACTGTTTACAAACTTGTTCAAAAAGCTCACCCGCAACCCAGCTGCCATTTTGGGCAATCTCAATATTTAAATCTTGTCCGACTTTGATAAGGCTATCAGCATGAACGTTGACTCGACGGTTATTATTCACATTCAGAATATCGTCTTTTTCTATTTTCGTGATTCGATTACGTCCAATACTGCGTATTTGGTCTCGATTGATAGTCAGGTCTTCATCTTGTCCAACCGTTTCCATTCGGTCATTGCCTATATGGATTGTTTCATTGCGGCCTACTTGCTCCGTGCGGTCATGCCCCACTTGGGTCGTTTCATCATGTTTAACAATATGATTCAGGTCTTTCTCTGCATGAATAAAGACTTCTTCACGACCCATTTCATCTTCAAAACGCAATTCGTTAAAACCATTGCCTTTATGGGTTTTGGATTTAATCGTCATGCGAGTTTTATGTTTGGGAAGCTCGTAAGGGGGTTCTGTGGTACTGTGATAGGTACGCCCTACCACAATCGGTTGGTCCGGGTCACCATTTAGATATTTCACCAGCACTTCATGACCAATGCGCGGAATCATCATATTACCGTATTGTGCGCCCGCCCAACCTTGCACCACGCGCACCCAACAAGAGCTATGCTCATCAAAGTTGCCTAATCTATCCCAAGGAAATTGCAGTTTGACTCTTCCCCATTCATCACAATAGATTTCTTCCCCTTCTGGGCCTGTAACATGGGCAACTTGTGTACCACGAATAATCGGGCGAGGTTTTAATGGACTGCGCCAAGGTTTGTTGTGTGGAGTCAGGAAAAGTGTGTTTTCATAGCGGTTGCCTTCTTCTCCCGCTTCTTCATCTAAAGCGCCTGTTTGTTTACCCGAATGCTCTACTCGCACCACTAGCCAATCTTGATTAAACGCTGAATTGGCATGCCCTTCTAAGGTAAAACCATAACCCGGTATAACACGCATATCATCGCCCACTGCATTCGCCGTTTCAGAAAGGGCCAGTTCTGATTCTAAACGATAAAGACTGAACGGATTGCCTTGTTCATCTTTCTTATATCGACCCGGATAGTCATATTTTTCATAAACTGTCGCAGAATTGACCGCACTTTTAGACGTGTCACTATCAGTAAGCGTCGATGCCTGTGAATGATGTTGATGTTCGAGGTTGTAATTCGGATTTAAAAAGGTGTAATCTCGTAAGGTTTGGCTAGTTGTCGTCACCTTACGGCAATAGTCAAATCGCCAAAGGCAAGCAAATGAACGATCCCCTGCGGGCTTCGCATTATAGGTCAATGTGCCAAGAATCGGAGAAGCGATACTTTGATGACCAAAACGCAACTCATGGCTATCTGCTCGATGGTCAAAGTAATAATACCAGCCTTCTTCCGCCGCCAAGCGTTCAATAAAGGCTAAATCTGTTTCGCGATATTGCACACAATATTCGCGTTCCCAATCCGAAGGTAAAGGCTCAAAGGAAACCTTTTCTACGCGATTCTTTTGCAATAAAGTGCGGATGATTTTTTCGCTGTTTTGATGCTGGAAGATTCGGCTATCAGATTGAAATGCTGCTCGCGCGAGAGCCGGCTCCACCACCATTTGATAATGCGTACGAACAAACCCTGTTTTCCCCAAACCGAAACTGGTCACAATCCCATTCAAATAACGAACCGGTTGTTCTCCTTGCCAAAAAGTAAAGGTCACGGATTGATCCATTAATGCTGAAAATGAAATATTCGGATCAAAACTTGATAACATAAGCTCTAACCGAAATGGTTCTGAAAGCCCTTCAGTCAGCTTAAAACTGATCACATCAAAAGTATGTTTTTCACCGGCATCAAGGGTGTAACGGTAGTCAGATTGAACAGCCATGATTGTCCTTTGTTTAACGCGTAAAATATCGCTTAGTATAATGTAATTTCATCTATTTCTAAATAGTAAAAATAGTTGTAGTAAATTTCTATATAAAAAAATAAAATACCTAAGTTTATTTATCTTTCAAATGCTTTATTAAACATAAGGATCTCAAATAATGATCAAAATTAACTTAGCCGCGACATTAGGTGCATTAAATGACGTTTCTAAATTAATGTTAGAAGAATCTGCCGCTTATGCAATTAGTTGTGGTGAATCGGAAGTGCTTCCAGCCCATTTATTACTCAAATCATTGGAAAATCCATTCTCAGACGTTCGCTTTATTTTAAATAAACTTAACATTTCTCACGAAGAACTGACCGCACTTTTACTCAGCAAAACGCAAACATCTCACACTAATATTGACTCTGTACCAAGCTTCTCGCCATTATTGATTGAAATGTTGCAAGAAGCATGGTTACTCGGCTCACTTGAATTTGAACAGACACAAATTCGCAGTGCAAGCATTTTCTTAGCATTGGTATTGAATGCCTCTCGATATTTGCCAACCGCTGTTGCAAGCTATTTAAATCAAATTAACAAAGAAACATTACGTCAATCTTTACTGGTATTTGCTAAAGGCTCAGCAGAATCTCAAACTACACAAGAAAATACCGCAGCACCTTCAGCTGTACATACAGATCAATCTGATTTAGCACGTTTTGCTGAAAATTTAACGGCTAGAGCCTCTGCGGGTAATATTGATCCTGTTCTTGCTCGCGACAAAGAAATTGATCTGATGATCGATATTCTTTCACGCAGAAGAAAAAACAACCCAATTGTCGTTGGTGATGCGGGTGTCGGTAAAAGTGCATTAATTGAAGGATTAGCATTACGTATCGTCAATAAACAAGTTCCGCCACATTTACAAAATGTTGAACTTTGGAGCCTAGATCTTGCTGCTTTACAATCTGGCGCATCAATCAAAGGGGAATTTGAAAAACGTTTAAAATCGGTGATTGATTTTGTAAAAAATAGTACAACACCAATTGTGCTTTTCATTGATGAAGCCCATACCCTTATTGGTGCGGGTGGTAGCGAAGGTGGCAACGATGCAGCCAACCTTTTAAAACCGGCTCTTGCTCGTGGTGAACTTCGCACAATTGCAGCCACGACTTGGTCTGAATATAAAAAATATGTAGAACGCGATCCTGCTTTATCCCGTCGTTTCCAGTTAGTGAAAGTAGATGAACCTTCTATTGAAGAAAGTATTGTCATTCTACGTGGTTTAAAACCACTCTACGAAAAAGCGCATGGCGTTTATATCACGGGTGAAGCACTTGAAACAGTAACAAAATTATCTGCGCGTTATATTGCGGCAAAAAAACTTCCAGATAAAGCCATCGATATTTTAGACACGGCTTGCGCTCGTGTTTCTACGGCAAAGGACACACCACCAAAACGCTTAAGCTACTTAGATAATAAGATCCATGAAATCAATGTTGCCATTGCTGAATTTGAGCGTGATTATCAGCTAGGTGAAACAGTTGATAGTACAGTGAAAACCAAACTAGAAAACCAACTCACTAAATTAGCCGAAGAAAAAAATGTGCTTTCTTCTCGATTTGAATCTCAAAAAGCATTAGTGGAAGAAATTTTATCATTACGAACCAAGCTCTCTGATTCTGAAACAGAATATACTGAAGAAGAACGTCAAGAATTGATCGCTCAATTACAAGCGAAAAAAGCGGAATATGAAGCAATCAAACCTGAAGAATGTTTAATTCATGCTGAAGTGGGAAGCAAACAAATTACTGCGGTAATTGCTGATTTAACAGGTATTCCTGTAAATAGCATGACAGGTGATGAACTTACAAAACTCACTGAGCTTCCTGATATTCTTAATGACAATATTAAAGGTCAATCTCAAGCCATTGAGCAAATTCACAAAAACTTGCTCACTGCGATGGCGGACTTACGCCGTGCCGGCACCCCATTGGGGGCATTATTGCTTGTTGGACCGAGTGGTGTGGGGAAAACCGAAACAGCAATTCAAATTGCAGAACATATCTTTGGGGGCAAACAATTCCTGACCACCATCAATATGTCTGAATACCAAGAAAAACATACTGTTTCACGTTTAATTGGTTCGCCTCCAGGTTATGTGGGTTATGGTGAAGGTGGTTTACTGACTGAAGCTATTCGCCAAAAACCTTATTCTATCGTGCTATTAGATGAAGTAGAAAAAGCCCATCCAGATGTGCTTAACTTGTTCTATCAAGCTTTTGATAAAGGCGAACTCGCAGATGGCGAAGGTCGTTTAATTGATTGTAAAAATATTCTCTTTATGCTCACCTCAAACTGTGGTTTCGATGCTGCAAATGATCAGTTTGCCGTGAAAAGTGATGAAGAGTTGCGTCGTTCGCTTCTCACATTCTTCAAACCGGCACTGCTTGCGCGTATGCAAATTGTGCAATATCACTATTTAACGACAGATGTAATGCAACGCATTGTAAAAGCAAAATTAGCGAAATTAGAGAAATTAATCGCTGAGCGTTATAAAGCGACTGTTACTATCGCAGAAAATATTCTTAAACATATTGAGCAACAATGTGAAGCCGATACAAATGGTGCGCGTTTGGTCGATGCGATTCTTGAAGGACAACTTTTACCACCGCTTTCCTTAGCATTGCTTCAACGCATCGCTAGTGGTGAGAAAATGTCAAATATCACGATCAATTTTGAGAATGGTGAATACCTCGTTGAGATTGCGTAATTTATGATACAAAACGTCTAAAAATTTGACCTCACTTTGGCTTTCATTCATAAAGTGCGGTCATCTTTTAAGTTATTTTCTTGACGTTTATATTTCAACCTTTAGATTTGAACTGCACAGCAGTTATTGCTATGATTTCAGAAGGCATTTTGCCTATTCAGTCATTTTAAAAGGAACATTATGTCTGTATCCCTTTGGATTTCCACTGCATACCTACAACAATCTCCAAGTACGGATAAATTTGTCGCATTATTGGCTTTTGCCGATAGCCGAGAAACATTTGAGCAGCTTGTAAAAACCACCTTTAATTCAGAACAAACGCATTATCAATATCAATTAGCCCCTCTGAAAGCAGAAATCTTTTTTCAACGACATGGGCAAATGTGGCTTGCGTATCAAGCTAATGGATTAAAAGAAGGTGAAGTACGGGTAGTAGAATTAGTTGGGGATAAACCAAAAGAAAATTTTGCTAGCGAGACTAATTACTTACTTTGTCATCAAATCAACAATGTGAAATTGCTGGATAGGCAGTTTGGTCGTCACCCGAAAATCTTTGCACCTGATGAGATTTTCAAACTACTCTTCCCTAACACGCCGATTCCACCCGATATAACTCAACCGAGTTGGTCAGAAAATTGGCAGGAACCGACTTTTCTCATGCCGGTTTTAGATGAAAAAACGTTGGAAAAAGACACTGCACTTTTTGGCGAGCCGCTGCCCGAATTAAAATGTTATTTCATTTTAGATGCGAATAAACATAAACTTTTAGAACCAGAAAGCTTTCACTGTAGAATTGAAAACCTATTCCAAGGCGAGTTTGCGGAAATCACCAAAGCAATAGGCCCTTATTTAGTCGAAGTTATCCCTTACCCAGACTATAAAGCTGAGAGCGAATTAATGGGCTTGTTTAGTGATGAAGGGGCAATGACAAGATTCAATTGGCATGAAGAGTTAGGCATTTTTATCCACTCCCGTTATGATTTTGATACCGTATTACACCATCTTCGCCACTTTCCAGTAATGAAAGACGAAAATGGAAAGTGGTTTTTCTTCCGTTTTTATGACCCCAAAGTATTACGTAATTATCTTGATGTTATCGCCACCAGCCCCGAAAAACTTAATAAGTTTTTTGGTTATGAAAAGCGCATTATTCATGCTTTTGGCTCTGGCATTGGAGACAGTTTTTATTATTATCAAATTAAAGCATTACCAGAAGACACTAGAAACATTCCCATTATCCTAACTGATTTTGAAATAAAAGGATTTAAAGATAAAAAGTGGCTGGAAACGAGAGAAAAAATGGTTGGATATATTTTAAAAACTTATCCTCATGTTTATTCCCCTCTGGAGCAAGAACAATTAATTAAACATTTAGATGAAGCTAGAAACAAAAACTATATTTACGAAACAGCAATCGTGCAATATGCTGTTGCCAAACAAAGTGCGGTGAAAAACGGACGAGATTTTGCAGCACTTGAAAAACAATTAGAACAAGAGTTCCCGGCCCCCTTAGCCCGTGCAATACAATTATTTAATCTCTTAAATTTGGAACAAGAAAATGGCAAATAAAGAACAAGATTATAAACCACAAGCAAAACCTGCCGATGAAGCAACCAAACCATGCCAAGAATTTATTCGACTTTATCCGACAAGGTTCGCCCTAACCGATAAGGCGTTTGAAAACATAAAAACTAAAGGGGAGATACCACTACTTCCGAAGAATTCATCTGGCGATGAGAATTATGATGTGCGCCGTTTACGTGATGGTTATGTTTATATTTTAGCAGTGAATGCCGAAGTTAAAGGATGTTTTGAAATTAGCGCAGAAGCGGCCGATGGTCAGGCTTGGTATATTTACCGCTATCGTTCAAAAGATGTGGATTTTAACCAAGGAAACCAAGCGTACGGAATAAACTACTCCTTTAGTCTATTTAATGATTACGAAACCGGTTATACAAATACAGTCACCTTACCAACGCCTTATATCGAGCTTAATAAAGCCATTGAAAGTGCGTATATGATGTTTGCCGATGTAGGCCTCCCCATGAGTTTGCTAAGAAAAATAGAAACCGATCCCTTAGTGAGAAATCATTGGATGCGCAATGTTCAGCTAAAAAATCCGCAAGACTACTCAATTAATATGTCCACCTTGCAGCAAACGGTTAAAGACTTTTCGCCACAAACCAAAATGATGACTGACCAGGCGTTAACCTCAAATGCCTATCGCTTTACTCCGATAGGTAAACCGACGGGCTGGGAAGAGATAAAAAATCAACTCATGCATAGCCAAAACGGTGTGATTGTCGCTTTAGAAGACCCTGTAGGAACAACAAGAGATTTGTCGGGATATCATTTATATCTAACTGCAGAGCGAGATAAAGTATTAGCGAAATATGAATATGCAATCTCGACCGCAAGAATTCTTGATGCTCACGCACTACATAAATATAAAGAAGCGGTCAAGTCTGCTCGGGATAGCCTTGAAATGGCGAATGCAGAATTGAGCGACCAGGGTTTACGGACCATTGAACCGGCCCCCATCAAATTCTCCCAACTATATCAAAAGGTCTTTTCTGATTATATTAACTCGGAGCATTTAAAAGCTAATGGCGATGCCGATGTACTGAATGTGTTAAAATCGGAATTACAATTGGAAGATGAGCTGCCGGGAGTCAATGCAATTAATAAAATGGCCTATATCCCAACTCGTTTTGGCACATTCTTTAAGAATGTTGCAAATGCTCATAGCGCTTTTATTGCAACGCACAGCAATAAACTCAGTGCGCTATATGATTTGTATGACGGTAATCCAGAAGACATTGATGCGGCAAATGCATGGTGCTGTTATATGCATGGTTTTCTGCATGGATTGGATATTTCACCTTACGGACGTAACGCCTTAATTGCTACTTTACCGATTGAAGATGCGGACGCATATAAAGCCCCACCTTATGCACAGCAAGCCACACCGGCGGTGGAGTCTCTGAAAAAATATTTATCGGATTTCACCAAAGCCTTAGGCGCGCTTGAAAAAGTTGCGAAGACAGGCTATCTCAACATGGCAACCTATGATTTAGTCATTGAACTGGTGATTGATAAAATCTATGTACGCTATGCCAATAGTAGCCATAAAGGTTATGTTAGACAGCCGTTTAGTGTGCCTCAAACTATTCAGGCTACATATCAAGCCAAATTAAACACCAAAGAGATTGAGAAAATCCTACCGACACATCGAAGCCAAGCCGCGGTACCTAAGCATGTAAAAAAACTACAAGAAAGCATTAGTTCTCTAAAAGTAGATATGGCACCTAGACAATACGGCTTATTTCAAATCACGGAAGGGTTAGCTGGATTAAACAAAGCCTTGAGTGCCTCCGTTGCATTGGGCTTCTTTGTACAAAATAAAGCGGAAACAGAATTAGGAAAACTAGGTAGTGATCCGTTTTTAGCCTCTATGCAAGTGATTGCCGGAATGTACGCACCGAAAGGCGGTTTAGAACAACACACTTCCCAAGCATTAACGGAACTTGAACAGTTAACCTCGCGCAAAAATCTGCAACCAAACAAATGGATAAGTTATTTTGAACAAAAAGGTGCCGGTTCGGCATTGACCCGTATCCGAAATGCGATTATCAACGTCAATACAGGATTGGCCGGAGTCGGGGCGATGTTTGAATATTTCAACTGGGCGGAGGCCAATTATAAAAGCGATGAAGTGGGCAAAACCGCAGCCTTATTAAGCATGGGGGGAGGATTAGCCATTGAAGGTGCAATCGGCTCGTTAGGTATGTTGGCAAGTTCATCCTTGTCTGCCGGTACACTGACATTACTCACCGGCCTATCCTATGCCACCTTAGGCATTGGGATTGTGCTGATTACCATTGCAATTATTTATAACTATTTTGCCCCGGAAGATATTGAATTATGGGCTGAGAATGGTTTTTGGGGTAAGAGTCCTCTTTATTGGGGGGAACCTAATCAGAAGAAAGCGGATGAGTGGATGGTTAAAAGGCCTGACGTATTTAAAGAACAATTTGATAGTTCTAAATTTGAGTATAGTAACAATGAGCTAATTATCAATGATAGCGTGCATTTTTATCGTATCGAAATGCAACGCTACTTAAAATCTATGGCAGAAATCATTGTTACTTTGGATGCGAGTAACCCGCGTAAAATACTGGTTAATTATCCGGGCATTTATACCATTCAAGACACTAAAGAGATCCGTATTGATAGAATGGATGGTTATGCCAAAAATGTGAAAAAGATCTATCCGAGTTATGAAGATTGGCGATTAAGCATTGAGAAAGAAAAACTTCATACGACAACAACGTTTGAGCAGGAAGGCGTAGCCGGTATAACCATTCATGATGAACGGTTGCCTTATATGAATACTACCACCTATTCGGAAGATGTCGATGAGGGTACTATTCCTTATGAAGACTTACTCGCCCTCAGCGTGCAAGTCAGCGTACCGAATTATCAAGGCAATAAATACCGTAAGCAATCGAAACTCACTAAACTGACATTGAAAAAACATTAGGAGAAAACATGGCAGAACAACAGGAAAACAAAGACTGGCTAGATAGACTCGGGGAGTTTTTCAGTAAAATATTCATTAATCCAGATAAAGATATTGCCTACTCCATTCGTAAATGTGGCAACGATGAAATTGAAATTCGGGATTCCATCTTTGATGGATATGCTCGTGGGTTTATTCGTTTTGTTTTATTTGCCGGATTTTTAATTATTGGATTTGGTGGCGGAAATAGCCTAAATGAACCATTTAGTTCTCAAATTAGTGACTTTAAAATGGATTATACTTGGGCATTCACTCCTGATGAACTTATTATTCCTAATTATAGAAATTATTTAGAGCTATATAAAAAAAAGGATACTCTTACTTCAAAAGATCCATTTAAAACCTATGAGGAATATAGAAAACCTTATTTACGTGAATGGGAAAATGATAGATTCAAATTTATTCTATATTGTACTTGGTTATTTGTTTTTTTTATTGCTGTGCTATTTGCTTTTTTCCTCCCCCGACCACGTGGTTTTCGTGTCAACCGCAAAAAACGGGTGATTTATTGGCAAACCATCTTCGGTAGTCATGCCATCGCCTTTGTGCCGGAACAAGGTGACCCGCTAGGCGGAATCAATTACAGCCGTTTCGGCTTGTATGCGTTTGG
>CAUETL010000041.1:0-12754 GCA_959020685.1 Parahaemophilus parainfluenzae
CCAGAACGAATAGCCGCAGCAGGAGTCATGACGCGACGCTGATCGCCAAAATCACTTCCAATTGGACGAATCCCCGGTGTGACTAATTTAAAATCAGGACCACAAGTATTACGTAAAATCTCCACTTCTTGTGGTGAACAAACAACCCCATCTAATCCCGCTCGCTGGGTTAAATGCGCAAGACGTAATACATGTTCAAGTGGTGAAGAATTAATACCGATTTGTAATAAATCCAAATCTTCCATGCTGGTCAATACCGTTACAGCAATTAATAGAGGTGCATCTTTTCCATAAGGCTCGAGAATTTTCTTCGCCTCTTCCATCATTTTCAGACCACCGCTAGCATGGACATCAACCATCCATACCCCTAAATCAGCCGCAGAACGCACTGCTCTTGCCACAGTATTAGGAATATCATGAAATTTTAGGTCGAGGAAAACATCAAATTGACGCTCATGTAATTGCTTAACGAAACTGGTTCCCAGTGTAGTAAACATTTCTTTACCCACTTTTAAACGGCATAAGCTTGGATCAATTTGATCCACGAGGGATAGCGCTTGTGCTTCCGTTTCGTAATCCAATGCAACGATTACTTTGCTATTCATAATTTTACCTCACTGTGTCAATTAATTATGTTCAGGTTTGATGGTTTCCCACTGTTTGCAAGAAGGACAATTCCACATTAATTTATGGGTTTGATAACCGCAATTAGAGCAACGATAACCAAAGCCTTGCTTAATTCTCTCACCTACCATTTTATGTAGTAAAATTAAGCTTTCTTTACCTCGTCCTTCCTCTGCATCATCAATTTGGAATTGAATAAAACGGTGGAAAATAGATGTACTTGGATGTTTTGTGAGTTGTTGATAAAGCTTTGATTGCGCTGCACTCTTGCCATCTTTCTCTTCAATCACACTTGCTAACATCAAATCTACTTTCGTATTGTTAATCTGCTGGCTGGCTCGAATCAAGAATAACTCAAAGTTATCTCTCTCTCCTAATTCATCATAACAATATTTGAGTGTTTTCAACACTTCTCCAATGTAAATTGGATTTTGATTAAGAATATTCTCCAAAAAGTGAATGGCTTGACGGTAGTTTTTATCTGCCATTTCTAAATCCGCAAGCAGCATTGATGCTCTCACACTGGTTGGAGATACATTCAACGCTTTTTGTAAAATACTGCGTTTTTCGACCGCACTTTCAAGTTCACCACTTAAGGCATATTCACAATAACATTGTGCTAATTCCACATCATTTTCTTTAGGGGAAATTTTGGCTAGTTTTTCTGCAATATTAACCGCTTTTTTCCATTCTTTTGTTTTTTGGTAAATCACTAAAAGCTGTTGTAGCGCATTTTCAGCGAACTCAGGTTCATCCACCATAATGATGTAAAGGGCTTCCGCACGGTCATAAAAACCCACCGCCATGAAATCCTTAGCAAGTTGCTGTTTAGCTAATAATTTTTGTTCAAAAGAATAATTGGGACTACGATCGAGGGCTTGATGGATTCTTAAAGCACGATCCACTTCGCCTCGAGAACGGAAAAGGTTACCGAGCGTTAGCTCAGCTTCAAATTGAGAGTTGCTTTCAATTTCATTTTCTGTTTCTTGTTTTTGCAACATATCAAGAAACAAATCAACGGCTTTATCCGTTTGATTAGAAAGCAAAAAATTGACCCCCGTGACATAATCACGGGAGAGTTTATTACTAATATCTTCCTGATCTTTCTTGGCACTCCGATGCCCCATATACCAACCATAAGCGGCGGCTATTGGCAGAAGCAGAAAGAGTAATTCAAGCATTATACTGCCTTATCGCGAGTAGTCGTTAATTCGTTAATTTGTAATGTTTGACGTTTAACTTGACGCGCTAACGACATATTTTTGAATTTTAATTTTAAGTAGAAAAATCCTGTAATTAACCAACCTAAAATTAATCCAAAACCAAATAAAATTGCAACTAATGTTGAAAGTTGGAATTGGCTTTCAGCAACAATGTAGTTAAAGGTGATTACTTGATCATTATTTGCCCCTATAGTTACCGCAACAAGTACGATAGCCAATACAATAATGAGTCCGAGAATATATTTAATCATCACAATCTCCTTTGTTAAGAATGGGTTCATTATGCCAAAATTTGTAATAAAAAACGACACCTAAGTGTCGTTTTATTGATATCGATTGAATGTTTAAGCAAAAACATTTACGCGATCTTTTAATTCTTTACCCGCTTTAAAGTGCGGTACAGATTTAGCATCTAATTTTACAGAATCACCGGTTTTAGGATTACGGCCAACTCGTGGTTGACGATGGTGTAAAGAGAAGCTACCAAAACCACGAACTTCAATACGATTACCCTCTTCTAAAGATTGTGCAATGAGTTCAAGAATATCCTTTACAATACCTTCTACTTCTTTTGCGGATAAAGTTGGGTGCTTTGTTGATAGATTTTCAATTAGTTCAGATTTAGTCATCGTCAACTCTCCTTTAAATTTATACTTAAACTTGTTATTAAGACTTACAGGTAATGCATTAGTTCATAATAAATTACCGCTAAATCCTTGTTAATTATAGCTGTTAGTAATAAGGCTGAGTCAATGACCCAGCCTTATTTATGTGAATTAATTATTCACCTTTAGCAGCTTTGAAAGCTTCAGCCATTGCGTTTGGAATAGCAACATCTTCTTGTTTGTTATTCACGTTTGCAACTGCAGCTGCTTCTTCAGCTTGATCTTTCGCTTTTACAGATAAGTGAACGATACGTGCTTTACGATCAACACCGGTGTATTTCGCTTCAACTACATCACCTGCTGCAACTTCATTTGTTAAGTCTGCTGCACGGATATAACCTTCAACGCCACCTGCTAATTCAACTTTAGCACCTTTAGCATCAGCTTCAACAACAGTTGCAGAAACTACTGCACCTTTCTTGTTAACTGCTACGAAGTTGTTGAATGGATCATCTTCAAGTTGTTTGATACCTAAAGAAATACGTTCTTTCACTGCGTCTACTGCTAATACTACTGCAGAAACTTCGTCACCTTTTTTGTAGTTACGAACTGCTTCTTCACCTGCAACATTCCAAGAAATGTCAGATAAGTGAACTAAACCGTCGATACCACCTTCAAGACCGATGAAGATACCGAAATCAGTGATTGATTTGATTTTACCAGTAACTTTGTCGCCTTTGTTGTGAGTTTCAGCGAATTGAGTCCATGGGTTAGGTTTACATTGTTTTAAACCTAAAGAAATACGACGACGTTCTTCGTCAACTTCTAATACCATAACTTCAACTGTATCGCCTAAGCTTACAACTTTAGATGGGTGGATGTTTTTGTTAGTCCAATCCATTTCAGAAACGTGAACTAAACCTTCAACACCATCTAAGATTTCAACGAAACAGCCGTAGTCAGTTAAGTTAGTTACTTTACCAGTTAATTTGCTGTTTACTGGGTGGTTTTCAGCGATAGCAACCCAAGGATCTTGACCTAATTGTTTTAAGCCTAAAGATACGCGAGTACGATCTTTGTCAAATTTTAATACTTTAACAGTTACTTCGTCGCCTACATTCACGATTTCGCTTGGGTGTTTAACACGTTTCCAAGCCATATCAGTGATGTGTAATAAACCGTCAACGCCACCTAAATCTACGAATGCACCGTAGTCAGTTAAGTTTTTAACGATACCTTTAACTTCTGAACCTTCAGCTAGGTTCTCAAGGATCTGTTCACGTTCTTGGCTGTTTTCAGATTCGATCACTGCACGACGAGAAACAACAACGTTGTTACGTTTTTGATCTAATTTGATTACTTTGAATTCTAATTCTTTACCAAGTAGGTGATCAGCTTCACGTGCAGGACGTGTATCAACTAATGAACCTGGTAAGAATGCACGAACACCGTTTAACTCAACTGTGAAACCGCCTTTCACTTTACCGTTGATTAAACCGATAACGGTCGCTTTATCTTCGTAAGCTTTTTCTAATTCAATCCAAGATTCATGACGAACAGCTTTCTCACGAGAAAGTTTAGTTTCGCCGTAACCATCTTCAACTGCATCTAAAGCTACGTTTACTGTGTCACCAACTTTAACTTCAAGTTCACCTTGAGCGTTTTGGAATTCAGCAACAGGAATTGCAGATTCAGATTTTAAGCCTGCATCAACAAGTACAAAGCCTTTTTGAATAGCAACAACAGTACCGCTAACGATTGAACCTTGACGGGTTTCAAGGCCTTTTAATGATTCTTCAAAGAGTTGAGCAAAAGATTCTGACATATAAATAATCTTCTTAATTTAAGTTAATAACATCCACATTAAGATCCATAAAATGCGGGGTTGAGGATAAATGTCTATTCTTCCTTGAATAAACAGTTAAATCGAAATTGACACTTTTTGTTGAATATAATCCAACGCTTGAGCAATGACCTCATCAATACTCAATGTTGTGCTATCTAACAATAAAGCATCGTCAGCCGGTTTCAATGGCGCAACCTCACGATTTCTATCGCGAAAATCGCGTTCTTGTATCTCGGCTAAAATCTGTGCAAAGTTACCATTAATTCCCTTATTTTGCAACTGTTTATAGCGTCTTTTTGCACGTTCTTCCGCACTTGCATCTAAAAACAGTTTAACTTGTGCATTTGGGAAAACCACGGTTCCCATATCTCGCCCACCCCCAATCAGCCCATCATTTTTGCCAAAATCCTGCTGAAGTTGCAGTAAAGCTGACCGCACTTTTGGGAAAACTGCCACTTTTGAGGCGGCTTCCGCCACTTCTTGCGTGCGGATCAAATGGCTCACATCCATTCCACCTAAAAGCACATTGACTTCTCCATTCTTTGGAATGAACTGAATATCTAAATGACGTGCTAACTCCGCTAATCCTTCTTCATCGGTTAAGTCTGCATGGCGTTTCAGTGCAGCCAATGCCGTCACGCGATAAATCGCACCACTATCTAATAAGGTAAAACCTAACTTTTCTGCCAATGCGTAACAAAGAGTTCCCTTTCCTGCCCCACTTGGGCCATCAACGGTGATAATCATACCCATACATTACCTCTTATAATCTTTCTATCATGCCCAATACTAATGCCGAGGATTGTTTTGCTGCAAGTGGGAGAAATTCTTCAAATGACATACTTGCTTCGCCATCGCCTGCATCTGAAATGGCTCGAACGACCACAAAAGGTACGTTAAAGGCATGACAAACTTGTGCAATTGCTGTAGCTTCCATTTCTACGGCTGTCACATTGGGAAAATCGGCTTTAATTTGAGCAATTTTTTCTTCGCTATTAATAAAGCTATCTCCCGAGCAAATTAAACCACGTTTCACATTTTGCCCTTGTGATTGGGCAATTTCATCGGCTAAATCCGCTAATTGTTTATCTGAAAGAAAAGCCGCTGGATTCGCGGGTAATTGACCTTTTTCATAACCAAATGCCGTCACATCGGCATCGTGATAGCGGGTTTCATCGGAAATAACAATATCCCCTACCTTTAAGCCTTTTGCAACACCACCTGCTGAGCCGGTATTTAAAACCACATCCGGTTTAGCCAATTGTAATAAAGCGGTAGTGCCAATAGCTGCCGCGACTTTACCAATCCCAGATTGTAATAATGCGACTTCTTTACCATTAATTTTGCCTTCAAAAATGACCGCACTTGCAACTTTTGTTTCTTTTTTATCTGTCATTAATTGGGATAAAATTTCCACTTCTTGTGCCATTGCACCAACAATCCCGATTTTCATTATTTTTTCCTTTCTTGTTCGAGTTTATTCACTAAGAAATCTAATACCGCAACGCCATAATCATCGTTATACAATGTACTCGCGGTGAGAACATATTTTCCGCCCACAACCACATAAGGGAACGTAAATACGCCATATTCTTCTGTTAAATTAATGGCATTACTCACATCTTCTTTCACTTCTTTAGAATGGACAACTTTATTAAATTCAGCTTTACTAATCCCTTGTGAGACGACCCATTCACGCATCTTATCTAATGACGATAATTCGGTATAACGTGCCTTTTCAGAGGTTTCAAATAACAGCGTATCTGACAACTCGCCTACTTTTAAACGCTGTAAGGTATAAAATATTGTCGCTGAAAATTTTGCTTCGTTCGTAGCAACCGGGTATTCATCTAATGCCACTTTATTTGGGCGAATTTGGCTATAAAGCTGCAAGATGTCTTGCGCTGAAGAACAAACTCGACAGTCATAATCAAAGAAAAATTGGATCGGAATTTTACGATCGCTTCTTTTGGCTTGTTCAATCGGTTCTTGATATGAAAAATAATCTCGACCATCTTCAAACTGTGCGACATTCGCTGGTGGTAAGTGCGGTGGATTTTTGGCAGAAAAATCCTTTGCACTGACTTCACCGAATGCGACATTCGTCACACTCAGCAATATCATTGCAAAGGATCCTTTTAATAATTTATTCTGCCAAACTTTTTTCATAAATTAACCAATTGGTTCAATATAATCGACTAATAATTGGACGTTTCGATTTCCACGAAACTCATTAATTTCTAACTTATAAGCAAATTTTGCCTGCTTAATCGACAAATCGGGATAATACCGAGTATCGATATTAAACGCAATGGCATCTAATAATGGACCACCATTTTTAGGCTCAACAAGCATTTTTAAATGATTTTGATTTTGTCCGATAGCACGTTGCTCAAAAATTTTAAACTCACCATCAAAAACAGGCTCAGGAAAAGCTTGTCCCCAAGGTCCGCCAGATTTTATCACTTCTGCTGTTTCAATACTAAATTCATTTGCTTGAAGTTCGCCATCCGTCCAAATTACACCTTGTAATTGATCTTCATTTAACCAATCTTGCACCGTTTGATTAAAAATCTTTTGAAAATCAGGGAAAAAGCTTTCTTTAATGCTTAATCCTGCTGCCATGGCATGACCGCCAAATTTTAAAATCATATCAGGATGTTGGGAATGGATGCGCTCTAATACATCGCGCATATGCAAGCCTTCAATTGAACGCGCAGAACCTTTTAAAATACCTTCTTGATCTTGTGCAAAAGCAATAACGGGTCGATGGTATTGATCTTTGATTCGAGAAGCTACAATGCCTAATACGCCTTGATGCCAATCTGGCTGGAATAAGGCTATCCCCATAGGTAATTCATCAGAAAGTGCGGTGAGATTTCGGCAAATTTCTAAGGCTTCTAACTTCATGTCTTGCTCAATTTCTTTTCTGGCTTGATTTAAACTATCCAAATCTAAGGCTTGCGCTCTAGCCTCTTGCATACTTTCTGTAAGTAATAACTCCACACCAACAGACATATTATCTAATCGACCCGCAGCATTTAAACGGGGAGCAATCGCAAAACCCAAATCAGCCGAACAAAGTTTTTCAACTTCCCGATTAGCCACTTCTGCGAGAGCAATAATTCCTGGTCGACAACGTTTCGCACGAATTCGCATCAAGCCTTGATGGGCTAAAATACGGTTATTTTGATCAAGGGGAACAACGTCTGCAATTGTGCCGAGCGCGACTAAATCCAGTAATTCAGTAAAATTAGGTTGTGTTTCTGCCGTAAAAATACCCAATTCGCGAAATTTAGCACGCAAAGCGAGCATTAAATAAAACGCCACGCCTACGCCGGCTAAACATTTTGAAGGGAAATCACATTGTTGCAAATTTGGATTAACAATGGCATCAGCATTTGGCAGTATTTCTGGCGGTAAGTGATGATCGGTAATCAACACCTTCACCCCTTGCTCTTTTAAATACGCCACGCCCTCAAAGGAGGATACTCCGTTATCTACCGTCATCAATAACTGCACGCCTTTTTCCATTGCCATTTCAGCAACTGGCACACTCAATCCATACCCTTGCTCAAAACGATTTGGCACGAGATATTCCACATCAGTAAAGCCAAGCATACGCAAAGCTAATACTGAAAGTGCCGTACTGGTTGCTCCATCGGCATCAAAATCACCGACGATAACAATCTTTTGTTGCTGTTGATAAGCTTCAAACAATAAATCCACGGCTTGTTGAATACCGTATAATTTATTAGGGTTCAGCATTGATTGCAAAGTGCGGTCTAATTCTTGGCTATTTTTGATATGACGAGAACGATAGAGACGATCGAGTAATGCATTATCTGAAACAGGATTTCCGGCAGGAATTTCACGACGTTTGATGAGTTTTTTCACAGTATTTTGTTATTAAAAATGACCACTAAAGGAACATTCGATATGTGCTTTGATGATATGAATATTTTAAGGGCGTATATCATACGCCCTCACTACTAACAATTATTGTGCTGATTCTTGTAACACAGCTAATAAATCTTGAGGTTTTAAATATCCCCCAAGCATTTCACCTGTTGAAGTCACAATACTTGGCGTACCTTTCACACCAAGTTGTACACCTAAATCATACTGTTTTTTCACAATGTTAGGTGTTTTCAATTCTTTTGGTAAGTTACCTTTTTCTGCTTCGTTCAATGCAAATACAGGATCTTTCGCTGTCCAAATGGCTTCCATTTGGCGAGCTGTTTCATTCATTCCAGCACGTGGGAATGCAAGATAACGAACGGTAATACCTAAATCATTATATTCTTTCACTTGTTGATGAAGGATATGGCAATAATGACAAGTAATATCCATGAATACGGTCACAACATATTTTTCATTTTTTGCCGGATAAATGATCATTTCGTTTTTTAACGCATTCACTTTATCCGCTAAAAGTTTACCTGCCACATCAACTGGGCCTTTATTTGTTAATTCATACATTTTGCCTTGCAAAACATATTGACCATTTTCACTTACATATAAAATGCCTTGATCAGTCACCGCTGTTTTAAGGCCTTTTACCGGTGAATCTTTCACTTCAATATTTTTCGCACCTAATGCTTGTAATTTCGATTTAATCTCAGCATCACTCGCCATTGCAGTAGCAGAAGCAGTGATTAAAAGTGCGGTCAGTAATTTTTTCATTTTTATTCCTAAATATCTAAACAACAAAGATTAGAATTATAAATGGATCGATGATTTGTGCAAGCCAAACTACCCAAAAAACTGAAAATGACTTATACTTCTGCCGCTTATAGAGGTTTATTTATTATGTTTGAAATTAATCCAATCAAAAACAAAATCGCCGACCTTTCCGAGCGCACATCTGTGCTTCGGGGGTATCTTTGACTTCGATGCAAAAGTTGAGCGTTTAGAAGAAGTTAATGCCGAATTAGAACAACCCGATGTGTGGAACGATCCTGAAAAAGCTCAAGCGCTTGGGAAAGAACGCGTTTCACTTGAACAAGTGGTTGATACCATCAAGAATTTAGAACAAGGTTTAGAGGATGTTGAAGGGCTGCTTGAATTAGCCGTTGAAGCTGAAGATGAAGAGACCTTCAATGAAGCCGTTGCTGAATTAGACGAACTTGAACAACAACTTGCAAAATTAGAATTCCGCCGTATGTTTAGCGGTGAACATGATGCGTGCGATTGTTATGTCGATTTACAAGCAGGTTCCGGTGGTACAGAAGCGCAGGACTGGACAGAAATGTTACTTCGCATGTACCTTCGCTGGGCTGAAAGCAAAGGCTTTAAAACAGAATTAATGGAAGTATCCGATGGTGATGTGGCGGGTTTAAAATCAGCGACGATTCGTGTTAGTGGTGAATATGCTTTCGGTTGGTTACGCACAGAAACAGGGATTCATCGTTTAGTACGTAAAAGCCCATTTGACTCCAACAATCGCCGCCATACATCATTTGCAGCGGCTTTCGTTTATCCAGAAATTGATGACGATATTGATATTGAAATCAATCCGGCTGATTTACGTATTGACGTTTATCGTGCATCTGGTGCGGGTGGTCAGCACGTCAATAAAACTGAAAGTGCGGTGCGAATTACTCACATGCCAAGTGGGATTGTTGTGCAATGTCAAAACGATCGTTCTCAACACAAGAATAAAGATCAAGCTATGAAGCAGTTAAAAGCGAAATTGTATGAGCTTGAGTTACAAAAGAAAAATGCGGACAAACAAGCGATGGAAGATAATAAATCGGATATCGGTTGGGGCAGCCAAATTCGTTCTTATGTGCTAGATGATGCACGTATTAAGGATCTCCGTACAGGCGTTGAAAATCGTAATACGCAAGCCGTACTAGATGGCGATCTTGATCGCTTTATTGAGGCCAGCTTGAAAGCAGGACTTTAATCATCTCTTTTATTACACTTCTTCTTTTTCTTTCAGTTTATTCTTGCCTAGCACCGTATCTTTCATTACCGTGAGCAATTCTTTTTGAACATGAGAAAGTTTTGGCTTTTCTGCTTTATCAAATGCCAGTGGACGACAAAACTCCATAGCCTTAATGCCTAATCGAGCTGTCAATACTCCCACGCCGATCCCCTGTGCAGCTCGTGCAGAAAGTTTTGCGGTAATATCTTGCGAAAGCCAATCCATCCCTAAATCTTGCACGATTTCAGTCGCACCGGCAAAAGCAAGATTCACTAACACCATTCTGAGCAAACGAAGACGGGTAAAATACCCAAGCTCAATCCCATAAATCGCTGCAATTTTATTGATTAAACGAATATTTCGCCACGCAATAAAAAACATATCAATAACGGCCAAAGGACTAATTGCCACAATCACAGCAGATTCTGCCGACATTTTTGTAATCAGTTTTTTCGCTTTTTGATCAAAAGACTGTAACACCGTCTTACTGAATAAATGGGTGACTTCGCGAGCAGAATAACTTTCATTCAGCTGTTTTTCCCATTGGACAATTGAGGGATGTTGCGAATCCAATTTTAAGGTATCAGCAATCGATAAACACAAGGCTTTTCCTTTCTCGCTATCCTGTTCAGAAAAAACTTGATGATTTTTAACCGCACTTTCACCTATTAATCGCTGACTTTGTTCTTGTAAATTCAAACGCTTTTTGAGTTTCACTAAACGTCGCCATTCTGCGATAATTTCAGATAAACCAAACAGCACTACCACAAAACTCACTAACGCAAAAGCAAGGTAAATCCATTGTTGGTTCTGATAACTGTCCCAAATCCATTGAACAGATTGTGCAACCGTCGCCCCTAAAAATAAAAGTGCGGTCAATTTTAAAACCGTTTTCCAACCACTCGCTTTTGGCTTCACTATTTGTTCAAATTGCTCGTCCAATAACTCCCCTTCTAAAGGTTCATTATCGATGGTTGTTTCAACATTATAAAATTCCTGCTTAGGCAGAATTTCTTCCTCTTCTGGTTGTTGAGATTGTGTGAAAATTTGTTTTGTCATTATTCTTTCCAATAAAAATAGAAACGGTATTTTACTTCGAATTTCTTTAGCAAATCTTAAATGGCTGAAATAAAAAAGCAATATTGACTAGAAAATAAAATGAGCTACTATAGTCATGTCCACAATTAGTTTATCTAATGTGTTAAGTTTTAACTGTTAACTAAGAAGGATCTTTTCATGAAGAAACTTATCGCCACTGCGGTACTCTCCGCATGTTCCATGGCTTACGCCAATACCGACATTCCAAACTACAATACCGATTCTCATCTGTATGAATTCACTCAAACTTATGACTTAGTTGCGCCAAAAGGTTCGCAAGGACAAGCGAATCTGTGGGTGCCTTTACCATTTAATGGTGAGTATCAACAGGTAAAATCTATCCATTTTGAAGGTAACTATTTGGATGCCTATGTGACAGAAAACAACAAATATGGTGCGAAAACGCTCTTTGCAACTTGGGATAAAGATGCACAAAAACGCGATTTAAAAATCACAATGGTGATTGAAACCAAAGATCGCGAACCTATGGTTAAAGGTGCGTTGACGAATTACAAGCCACCAAAAGATATTCACTATTCTGTTGATGTACAAGAATATTTAAAACCGACTCAACATATTAAAACTGATGGTATCGTGAAACAGTTCGCTGATAAGATTGTAGGCACTGAAACCAATCCATTGAAAAAAGCCGAGTTGATCCACCAATGGATCGTCAACAATATGGAACGTGACAATTCTGTTCTAGGCTGTGGCGATGGTGATGTAGAAAAAATTCTGACCACTGGCGTGTTAAAAGGAAAATGTACTGATATTAACTCTGTTTTCGTCGCACTTGCTCGCGCTAGCGGTGTTCCAGCTCGTGAAATTTTCGGTATTCGTTTAGGTGCAGCGGATAAAATGGGCAAATACTCTAAAAGTGCATTCGGTAGTGCGGACGAACATGGCGTAGCAAATGTAAGCGGTGGTCAGCATTGTCGTGCTGAGTTCTATCTTGCAGGATTCGGCTGGGTGCCTGTTGATTCTGCAGACGTGGCAAAAATGCGTTTAGCAGAGAAAAAATCTGTTGATGATAAGGATACACAAGCTGTTGCCAAATACTTATTCGGTAACTGGGAAGCAAACTGGGTAGGATTTAATCATGCTCGTGATTTCGATTTATATCCACAACCAGAACTTGCTCCACTCAACAACTTTGGCTATCCGTATGCTGAAGTGGGCGGCGACCCGTTAAATTCCTTTGACCCGAAAGAATTTAAATATGACTACATCTCTAAAAAGCTCTAATAAATCTTTTTGGGTTGCGATTGCCACCGCACTAAGTGCTGCGGTGGCATCAACATTGTGCTGTATTGCGCCTTTAATCTATTTAGTATTTGGCGTGTCATCCACATGGTTGATCGGTTTGGGTGAATACGATTATTTACGCATTCCTATGCTTATCGTTTCATTATGCGCCTTTGCCTAC
>CAUETL010000042.1:0-12332 GCA_959020685.1 Parahaemophilus parainfluenzae
CTTGATGAATTAATGCGGCAAGTTGTTTCAAACTGGTTTTTCCTGAAGCATCAACCGGCTGAAAATTACAAAGTGCGGTAATTTTTTTCACCATTTCTAATTCGCGTTTTGCCGGCGAGCTGCAAAAAATTACATTCACATTATGTTGATGAGCAATGTTCGCCACCTCCGCGTAACGTTTAATCAACCAATCTTTCTCGACTTTACTAGAACAAGGGGAAATAATCAGATTTTTACGTGTAGGATCAATAAACTGTTTGGCATATTCTCGATCTGAATCAGAAATTGCCAATTGCCAAGAAAGCATCTCTGCCGGTGGTACACCAAGATAATCTGCAAAAGCCATGAAACCATCTAGTACATGAGGCGTTTCAGGATCTTGAACTCGACGATTCACAAACAACCACTGCCCTTCTCGAGAACGTTTTTTGCCAAACCCAATTTTATATTTCGCTTGAATACCAAGAGAGATAATAGAAGCACGAAATGCCGTCTGCATATTCAAAAGCGCATCAAATTGATTATTTTTCAAAAACATCCATAAATTCCATACGCCTTTCCAACCGCTCTTTTTATCGTAAGGAACAAGTTCCACGCCTTCTATACCAGAAAGCAAGCCCATTTCTGTTTTACCCACAATCCACGTTAATTTTGTTTGCGGCCAATAACGTTGAATATGTTGTACCACCGCAAGTGCATGGCAAACATCACCCACCGCAGACAAACGCAAAATACAAAGTGATTTAGGGGGAGAGGTAAAAAGTGGAGAATGGGACATTTGAGTTCCTCGCGCATTTAATTTCCACCTATTTTAAAGTAGAATGAGAGCATTTTCTATTATTCGGTTCAACTAAAATGCTTGAATTCCAACAAGATAATCAATTCTTTCTTTTTAATCTCACGGAAAAACCAACGGAGCCCGCTTTATTTTTTGAATCGGCGTTTTGGGAAAAACAACAACGTATTACCGGTTCAGCCAAAGGACGTGGCACAACCTACTTCCTGGATACAAAAGATCTGTTTGGTGTAAATACAGCCCTTCGTCACTATTATCGCGGTGGTTTATGGGGAAAATTCAACAAAGATCGCTATCGTTTTCAATCATTTACTGAAACTCGCAGCGTGGCGGAATTTCAGCTTTTAAATCAACTCCATCAAGCAGGTGTAGCCGTACCCAAACCGATTGCTGCACGTGTTAAAAAAGGCAAATTAGGTATTTGCTACCAAGCGGATATATTGATTGAAAAGATCGAAAATGCCCAGGATCTGACCGCACTTTTGCAAACCCAGCAGCTACCGAATGATATCTGGCAAGCCATTGGTAAATTAATTCGCCAGTTACATGATTTACAAATTTGCCATACGGATCTCAACGCTCACAATATTCTCGTTCAACAACTTGGAAATGAACAAAAATGTTGGCTCATTGATTTCGATAAGTGCGGTCAAAAATCAGGCGATTTTTGGAAACAAAGCAACTTAGAAAGATTACACCGCTCTTTTGTCAAAGAAGTCGGCAGAATGAATATTCAATTCAATGAAGAAAATTGGGCTGAATTATTGAAAGGATATAACAACCTAAAACGCATCAGAGAAAGGCAATAAAAAAGACCGCCTAATGCGATCTCTGTGAATGGTCCCCCCTACCGGACTTGAACCAGTGACCAAGCGATTATGAGTCGCCTGCTCTAACCGACTGAGCTAAGGGGGGAAAGTGCGGGTGATTATAGAGAAATAATCCGTTGAAGTCTATATACAAAAGGATGGTCGTTTGAAAATTGACCATCCTTTTTAGATCTATTATTGCAATACCGAAATATCCGCCACTTGTAAGAACAGACCTTGTAACGTGTTTAAAATCGCTAAGCGGTTTTGGCGTAATGCTGGATCTTCAGCATTTACCATTACGTTATCAAAGAAACTGTCTACCGGTGCACGTAAGTTCGCTAATTTATCTAATACAGCCGTGTAATCACTTTGCGCGATAAGCGGTTGTACTTCAGTGCGTAATACAAGTACCGCTTCAGCAAGGGCTTTTTCTGCTGGCTCTACGCAAGCGGTCAAATTGATCTCGCCAATTGCAGCATCCGCTTTCGCTAAGATATTGCTTACACGTTTGTTTGCTGCTGCTAACGCTTCCGCTGAATCTAAAGTACGGAAGTGTGAAACCGCACGCACGCGCGCATCAAAATCAGCAGGACGAGTTGGACGACGTGCCAATACTGCTTGAATCACATCCACCGCAATACCTTCATCTTGATACCATGCACGGAAACGACCGAGCATGAAGTCCACCACATCAGTAACCACGTTTTGATTCGTGAGTTTATCACCGAAAAGTGCGGTGGATTTTTTCACTAAATCTTCCAAATCCAGCGGCAAGTTTTTCTCAACGATAATACGCAATGCACCTAATGCTGCACGGCGTAATGCGAACGGGTCTGCACTGCCTTTCGGAGCTTGCCCGATGCCGAAGATCCCCGTTAAGGTGTCAAATTTATCTGCTAAAGCGACCGCACTTGCCACCAAAGATTTAGGTAATTCATCACCCGCAAAGCGTGGCATATATTGCTCATTTAATGCTACTGCCACTTCTTCATCTTCACCATCATGACGAGCGTAGTGCATACCCATTACACCTTGCGTATCGGTGAATTCAAATACCATGTTGGTCATCAAGTCACATTTTGACAGTAAACCCGCACGTTTTGCTTTCGCTTCATCTGCACCGATTTGTTTTGCAATTTCGCCTGCAAGTTGTTCAATACGGTCAGTTTTGTCTTTCAATGTACCGAGCTGTTGTTGGAACAACACAGTTTCTAAACGTGGTAAACGATCAACCAGTTTTTGTTTTAAGTCGGTTTTGAAGAAGAATTCCGCATCGGTTAAACGTGGGCGAACCACTTTTTCGTTCCCTTCGATAATCGCGGTTGGATCTTCTGGGTTGATGTTTGATACAAAAATAAAGTGCGGTAATAATTTGCCGTCTTTGTCATAAATCGGGAAATATTTTTGGTCGCCTTTCATGGTGTAAACCAAGGCTTCCGCAGGCACTTCTAAGAAACGCTCTTCAAATTTTGCCGCTAAAACATTTGGATATTCCACCAACGAAGTCACTTCTTCAAGTAAGCTTTCTTCAATGTCAGCCACGCCGCCAAGTGCGGTCGCTTTTGCTTGAGATTTTGCAAGAATTTCTGCTTTACGTTCATTGAAGTCTGCTACCACAGAACCTTTATCACGCAATAATTGTGGATATTGGTCTGCATGTTGAATTTCAAATTCTTTCTCGCCTAAGAAACGGTGACCGCGAATGGTGCGAGCACTTGCCACACCTAAAATTTCGCCTTCAATTAACTCATCACCTAACAACATAGTCACAGTATGAACCGGACGAATAAACTGCACGGTTTTGTCTGCCCAACGCATTGGTTTTGGAATTGGCAATTTCGCCAAGGCATTAGCCACAATATCGTTCAGCAAGTTTTTGGTCGGTTGACCTTCAATTTTTGCACGGTGAACTAACCATTCACCTTTATCGGTCGCAATACGTTCTGCTTGATCAACGGTAATTCCACAACCACGCGCCCAGCCTTCTGCCGCTTTAGTTGGTTTACCTTCTGCATCAAAGGCAGCTGACACTGCCGGACCACGTTTTTCGATCTCTTTGCTCGGTTGCTGTGTTGCTAAGTTTAATACTTTCACCGCCAAACGACGCGGCGCCGCAAACCATTCGATTTTGTCGAATGATAAGCCCGCTTGGTTTAATTCCGCCTCAACGTTATCCGCAAAAGAGGTCGCTAATGTTTTGAGAGCTTTTGGTGGCAGCTCTTCCGTGCCGATTTCTACTAGGAAGTTTTGGGTTGTCATTTTGTTTCTCTTATTTAAAAATTCTGTAGATTTAAATTCTTATTTTCTTTGTTATTACCTCTGCCAAATCTCCCCTAACCCCTCTTTGCTAAAGAGGGGATTGGATCTTTGGAGGGTTAAATATTTATGTTCTACTTTAACGTTTTTTGAAAGCAGATAATTTAATCTCTATTGAAATTAAAATGTAAATGAGTCAGTTACTATCAATTTACTCAATAAATCCCCCTCTTTAGCAAAGAGGGGTTAGGGGAGATTTGGCAGAGGTTAATCCAACCTCATACTCAATCAGCCCTCACATTCTCCAAAAATAAATAAATCTGCTCAACTACCGCTTCAATTTCACGCATTACTTCATCATTGCTAAACCGCATCACCGTAAAACCAAGTGAATTTAATTCTGCATCTCGCAATGCGTCTTTTTCCTGATGATCGGGCTCATAGTGCTGACTACCGTCTAATTCGATAATCAGCTTTGCTTTCGCACAATAAAAATCAACGATATAGCTTAAAAGTGGCTTTTGCCGATTAAACCGAAAGCCTAATAACTGATCCCGATTAATCCGTTGCCAAAGTTTATTTTCTGCATCGGTTTGATTATTGCGAAGTTTTTGCGAATTTTCTTTTAAGTATTTTTCATAGGGTTGCATGAACGCTACTTCTTACCGTTTTCAATACTCTCCCTCAACACCTGTTGAAAACGTTCGTAATCACAAAAGCCATTTTCATCTTTTTCACAGCCTTTGAGGGTTAATGCTGTTTGGTTTGGTGGTGTCGTTAAACTTAATGGTGTGATGTTAATTAGTTGTTCAGTGCTCTGATACACATAATCCAACTTAAATTTGAGCTTACCACTTGGTTTGTGTTTCCACACTTCAAACATCAGTTTTCCGCCAATTGGGATATTTTCTAATGAATTATTCAATTCATAAGGCTCAACACCCAATGCCGCAAGCAGAGCGACGATATTAGAATCATGTCCAACCAATAAATTAATTTTATTTTTGCTATTTAGCTGTCGCTGAATAAATGCTAACAACGGATATGAGGCATTTTGTGCCAGCGCTTCATTGTTTTTAAATAACGTGTGGTAATATTCGTTTTTAATTTCGTTAATTGCACGCCATTTGTCTTGGCTATTCACACGACCGTTGGCAATTTCTGAATCAGGCTTACCCACATAATGTGCAAGCAATAACGCACTGACAATTTTCTTCCCGGTGCTAATAGAACCAGTAATCTTGACCGACTTGCCGTCTTTAATACTGTATTCACCGACTTTTCCACCTAAATCACATTCGCCTTTTTGTAAGCAGTTTGGTGAATTTTTGTAATCAATGATTTCACTCAATAGCGCATAATTTGGTGCTAATTTTTTCTGTAAAGCGGTTAAATCAACATTATTTTTTGCAGATTCAATCAAGGCTTTGCTTGGGTTGTGGACTTTTGTAGTAAAAATTGGATCTTTTTCTGAACCAATTTCACCGCGATGGTGTAATTGCACATTACATCCGGCAAAAGCCCCTGCCACAATAGCTTGCCCCGTTGCAATTGTGCGTTGCACCGCATTCGCATAAGCGAAAATACCTTCACCCGATGCACAACGATCTGTTGTTAATAAGCCTTTATCTGCAAGCCATTGTCCTAAATATTGGCCGAAATAGGTTTCTAACACAGTCCCTTTTGCCGTGAGATAACCTGATGGCACATTCCATTTTGCCCACTCATAAGGGGAATATTTCGCCATTTCTTGCGGATCTTTTTCCACTGGCGAGCGTAATCCATGGCGGCTGAAAATTAAGACTTTCTCAAGCTCATAATCTGCATTCTGTGTGTTTTGGCGATTTTCTGTTGCAAATACACTGTTTGTGAGCGACAAGCCGAACAAAAGTGCGGTCAGTTTTAGGGCTATTTTTTTCATATTCGAGACTTAATCATTTAATGTTGAAATTGAGCTATAAAAATTCAAGGCATATTTGGTGCCGTAAACTAACACCATAAATACTGCAACAATATTGACTACCGCAAAAAAGATTAGTTGTTTACTGTTGCTCTCCACCCAGAGCATTTTAAATAATGCGAGCGTACCAATATTTTCATCAAGTTCGCTCTCTCCGCTTAGTGTTCTTAAGGTTTTCAGCATCTTGCGTACAAAAGAGACAGTATTTATTGCCATGACGCTGAGTGCAATAAATCCTGAAGCCAAACTTAAAAACAGCACGAGCACATTACTCCACGCCCAATGTGTCCAATTCAGCTCAGAATACATAAATAACGCGAGTGATAAAAACAACACAGCGGGCGTTAAATTTCGTAGAAACATTAAATAGTCATCGCCAATTTTAAATAAAAATTGTAAAAAACCGACTTTCTTCATTACTTTAAAAAATCTCTTTTAATTTGGATTCATCTAAAATAACACGGTCGTCATCTAACAATAATGCTGGAAAGCCCGCATAACCTTGTGCTTTCGCATCATCAAATGCGGCGTGACGATCACGTAAGCGCAACCATTGTTTCAAATTTGGAATGGAAGATAGTACTTCTACTGACTCATAATCCACGCCCAAGCGTTTTAACTCTGCCACAAATGGCGCAGTATCCGGGCAATCTGCCGCATAATAAAGAATGGGTTTCATTATTCACCTCCTTGTTCTGCTGCCGCAGTTGGATTTAATTTCGGTTCGCTAATTTTGGTTAAGCGGTTACGATCGCGATGTTCAAATGGTGCATCATAATTCGGGATAATCAGGATGGTGGTTTGATCGTATGACCAAGTGCCATCATCATGGAATTTCACCGTCATTTCAAAACTTTCCGTTGTAAATGAACGCTCTAAGAACGGGTTAGAAATGATGCCGTTTGTGAGTGAACCACGTACCGCTTTTACCGTAAACTCTTTCGCATCAGCAGGTGCACTACCTACCGCAATAAACGTTTGGCCGCGTGGAATGCTACCTGTTAATAAAATATTGCCTGTTGCAGGTTCCCATAACCAATAACCTACTTGGTCGTGGAATGTTTCCACTTCGCCTGGCTCAACAATATGGGTGTGATAACGTAATCCATAATAGAGTTGCGGACCATTGGTTTGACCATCTGTTGGATGGGCTTCATAATGTTCGATATAAGGATCTTTTTCTGGCCCTTCAGCTTTCGGGTTGATATCCACACCACGCTTACCTTCCCAAACACCCGCTAATCTTGCCAATGGACCTAAATTTGCGAGCGTATTAGGATCGGTTTCAGCTTCAGTATAAATATCGTCTGGGTATTGAAAATCTTTCATCATTTTCTCCTTATATCGTTGTGTTAATGCTTAAAGTGCGGTTGTTTTTTGCCTATTTTTTACAGCCTGGGAAACCTAAGGCTTCACGGCTCGCATAGTACGCTTCCGCCACGCCTTTAGTTAATGCACGAATGCGTAAAATATAGCGCTGACGCTCTGTGACCGAAATCGCCTTACGTGCATCTAACAAGTTGAAGCTGTGTGCCGCTTTTAAGATACGCTCGTAAGCTGGTAATGGTAATGGACGCTCTAATTCTAATAAGCTTTTCGCTTCTTTTTCGTATTGATCAAAGCAGTAGAATAAGAAATCAGTATCCGCATATTCAAAGTTGTACGTGGATTGTTCAACTTCGTTTTGATGGAACACATCACCGTAAGTGGTTTTACCAAGCGGGCCGTCAGACCAAACTAAGTCATACACAGAATCTACGCCTTGAATGTACATCGCTAAACGCTCTAAACCATAGGTTACTTCACCTGTTACTGGTTTACATTCTAAACCGCCCACTTGTTGGAAATAGGTAAATTGGGTGACTTCCATACCGTTTAACCACACTTCCCAGCCTAATCCCCACGCCCCCAAGGTTGGGTTTTCCCAGTTATCTTCCACGAAACGGATGTCGTTTTGTGTTGGATCAAAACCAAGCATTTCAAGAGAACCTAAATAGAGTTCTTGAATATTATCTGGGGACGGTTTAATCACCACTTGGAATTGGTAATAATGTTGTAAACGGTTTGGGTTTTCGCCATAACGACCATCGGTCGGACGACGTGAAGGTTGCACATAAGCGAATGCCATCGGCTCTGGGCCTAATGCGCGTAATGCGGTCATTGGGTGAGAAGTTCCTGCGCCCACTTCCATATCAAAAGGTTGAACAACGGTACAACCTTGATTTGCCCAATATTCTTGCAAGGCTAAAATCATGCCTTGGAATGTTTTTACGTTGAATTTTGTACTCATAATTTTTTTAATAACAATGTGATGAAAAATACAGGCATTATACTTGAAACTATAAGGCGGATAAAGGCGAAAAAGTGCGGTCAGAAAAATCCTTAAATTTTTTATTTCTCTTAAATTTTATTCATTTTGATGATGAGTTATTTTCATCATGATAGGTTTGCACGCCAAGCCTCTAATGTGTAAACTGCTGGCGTTTTTATACGGACTTTTATCCTAGGGATTTTAAAATGAAAAAAAATGTGATTACTTCAGCGATTTTATTAGCGATTCCAGCATTAGCGGCGGCTGAAGATGTGGCAAAATTAGATGTGATTAACGTCTATTCTGCCTCAGCTACCCCAACTAGCCTTCATCAAACCGCCTCATCTGTTACTGTTTTAACTGAAAAAGATTTTGCACAACGTGGTGCGACTTATGTCAGTGACGTATTGAAAACGGTACCGAGTTTAGCCGTAAGTACTTCAGGCGGTCGTGGCACATTAACTAATGTATTCTTACGTGGTGCGGATGCAAACCACACTGCAGTGATTATTGATGGCGTGAAAGTGAACCCAGTTTCTGGTTATGGCTTTGATTTCGGTGGCTTAGCATTAAGCAACATTAACCGCATCGAAGTATTGCGCGGGGAGCAATCCGCTCTTTGGGGAAGTGATGCGATGGGTGGTGTGATTTATATCACCACGAAGAAAGGCTTAGAAAAAGGTAAAACCTTCAACGTCGATTACGATTTTGGCACAGGCTCTAATCGTACGCTAGATGGTTCATTAACCCTTTCAGGCTCAAATAACGGTTTCTATTATGCCTTACACGGCGACAGCCACCATACCAAAGGTATTTCAGCACTCAGCAAAAACCGATTTAACTATACCGCGCAAGATGGCACAGCGGTAAGTACCGGTGGTTCAAGCGAACGCGATAAATTCCACCGTGATAATGCTTCTCTTCGTTTCGGCTATGATGATAACCAAAAAGGTTTTGATTTCTTAACCTCTCACAGCAGCCAAACTGCTAACTTTGATAACAGCGCAACGGATGAAAAAGGTCATTACACCCGCACACGTGACACCTTATTCAAATTAAGTGGTTTCTTAGGTAATGATGATGAATTGCTTAAACACAAAGTTGGGGTAAGCCATCTCAAAACTGACAGCGATACCGTTGGCTACACATCGGCTTACGATGCGAAAAAACTCAACGCAAACTATCAATTAGATGTCAATTTCGATCGTGAAGGCACTCTCACGCAAGGTTTAAGCTTATTAACTGACTATCAAAAAACAGATTTCAATTCGTCTTATTTCAACAATGCAGGCAATAAAAAACTTGTTGAGAAAAGCTTAGCGGCTGAATATCGCTTATTACACGATGCAGATCATAGCTTAAATATTAGTGGTCGTTACACTGACAGCTCTGAATATGAAAACTCATGGACTGGCCGTATCGCGGGTGCTTACCGCTTACACAATAATGTGAAAGCACATGCAAGTTTCGGTTCAGCGATTCAAAACCCGACAATCACGGAATATTACGGTTACAACGCGCGCTATATCGGAAACCCTAATTTACAACCTGAGAAAAGTTTAGGTGGCGATGTTGGTTTCTTATTTGAAACTAATGATAATCGTCATAGCTTTGATGTGACTTATTTCGCTCGCAACGTGAAAAATGCAATTAGCAGCGAAGTAATCAACTTTACCACTTATGCAAGCCGCGCAGTAAATCTTGAAGGCAAGAGTAAAGTAAAAGGTGTTGAAGTAGCATACAACGGTAAAGTTACCGATGCATTAACTGCTTATGCTAACTACACTTACACTCAAACTCGAGATAGTAAAGGTGCTGAATTAGCTCGTCGTCCAAAACATTTGGCGAACGCCGGCTTAGCATACCAAATCACTGAAAAATTAGGTGCGGATGTAAATGTATCGTACACAGGCAAACGCATGGATACCTACTATTCTCCGACCTACACAACGCATAAAGTGAAATTGCCATCTTACACCTTGGCAAACTTAGGCGTGAACTATAAAGTGGCGGATAGCTTGACGATTTACGCGAACCTTAACAACGTATTCAATAAAAAATATGAAAACGTACTGGGCTATGGCCAAGAAGGTCGTAATGTTTACGTTGGGTTGAAAGGCTCGTTCTAATTATTACTCACTAACAAGGGCGTGCTTAGCACGCCTTTTTACATTATTGATGACGTAGCGTATCATTATCTATATGCAAAAAACTCGCTTAATTTTAACCGCACTTTTTCTTCCGTTCACCGCTCAGGCTTCGGAACAATTTGTCTCGCTCACACTTTGCAGTGACAGACTGCTTATCGAACTGGCTGAACCTTCGCAAATTGCTGCACAGTCACCTTATTCGAAAAAACCGTTGATGATGTTAGACAAAATCAATACCGATAAGCCTGTGTTGGAACCGCAATTAACGGAATTATTGCCCTATTTGGATAAAACTATTCTGATTAATGAAACTTTTTATCCACAATTAGTCGCGGAGCTGAAAAAACTCGGTGTGAAGATTATCCCGATTAACGACAGCCCACAAACGCCTGATGAATTATTTACGCTGATTCTAGAATTAGGCAAACAACTGGGGAATGAGCAAAAGGCGACTGATTTAGTAACAAAACTAAAATCACAAAACTTTCACTTAAATCGACCGCTTACTGACACACTAATTTTATCGGAAACAGGTGTGGTAGAAAGTTATTACCCACAATATCCTGTGCTGTTAAATTTACTCGGATTAACACCGTTAAAAATGCCACTTACCGCACAAAATTTCTCATTAGAAAAAGTGATTTTAAGTCAACCGAATGTACTGATTTCTCTGACCGACAAACAAGGTTACAATGCACAAGCCGAATTGCTGCAACACCCTATGTTGCAAGATTTTTTCAAAAACCAACCGATTGTCAGCATCCCGATGAAATATACCTATTGCTTCGATCATGGCGTATGGCAAGGGGCAGAGAAAATTTATCAACAGTTAAAATAACCTATGACCAAAACACTAAAATTAACTACCGCACTTTTCTCCGCGTTGCTGCTGATTAGCGGCTTTGCGATTTATCATCAGCTCGGTGACTTTGCCCATCTCAAAAATGCGGATGGCGTGCTCACGGATATGCGCTCGATAGTACTGTGGGATATTCGTTTTCCACGCATTGGTTTAGCTTTATTGACTGGCGCAAGCCTAGCGATTGCTGGCAATGCGATGCAAGGTATTTTCCAAAATCCATTAGCGAGTCCAGGCTTACTCGGCAGCAGTGCTGGTGCAACAGCGGCTAGTGTATTTATCCTTTATTATTTTGCCGTGCCATTTTCACTGCTCTTAGCCGGTGGTGTGATTGGTGCGCTTTTAAGTTTTTTCATCGTGTATTTGATCGCCAAAAACTACGGCACCACCATGATGATTCTGAGCGGCTTAGCGGTCAATATGTTGCTTGGGTCAGCAATCGCATTACTGCTCTCCAACGCGGAAAGCCCATGGGCATTAGCTGAACTTTATCGTTGGCTACAAGGCTCATTGATGTGGGCGAAATTAGATACCCTGCTTATTTCACTACCGATTGTTCTTGCGGGAATTTTCTGTTTATACCACACTCGCCGATACTTAGATTTACTCACCTTTGGTGAAGAAACAGCGAGCACCATGGGCGTAGATCCCAAACGTAGCTTTTTCATCAGCACCTTTGGTGTGGCTTTATTAGTTGGGGCGACCATTCCTCAAACCGGTACCATTGGTTTTATCGGTTTAATCGCACCACACTTCGCCCGTATTTTATTAAAAGCTCGCCCATCACAGCTTTATCTCACCAGTTCATTAATTGGAGCATTATTGCTATTAATGGCCGATTTAGCGATTTTATATATCCCACTGTTTTCACATATTTACATCGGCACATTGACCGCACTTATCGGTGCCCCTTGCTTGATTTGGATGTTATTAACGCAACAGAGAAAAATCTATGATTAAAATTGAAAAACTCACCCAATCCTATTGCTTAAATGACATCAACTGCACGCTTCCATCAGGTAAATTGATTGGCATTATGGGCGCCAATGGTGCGGGAAAATCTACCTTATTAAAAACCATTGCGGGTATCTTGCCCCTCAAACAAGGGGAAATTTGGTTTGATGCCCAACCATAAAGTAAAATGAATGCAACTGAAAAAAGCCAACACATTGCTTACTTCGCTCAAAA
>CAUETL010000043.1:0-12194 GCA_959020685.1 Parahaemophilus parainfluenzae
GCTTTCACATCATCTGGCGCCACATCAAGCACTTTTTGGTAAAGCTCAATGGCTTTATCTGTATTACCGTTATAAATATTGGCATTCGCTGCGCCAAACAAAAAATCCACACGATAAGGCTCAAGCTTATACGCTTCCAATAAAAGATCCGCAATACGCTCCATATTAGAAGGAAGTTTCGCCGTAAAACCTGCATTTGACACACGAGCCGGCGAGTTTTGGATTTTCACTGCTTGTTCAAGCAACTCATCCACAACCTGTCTTTGAGTAAGAAGTTGTTGGTAATTTAATTGAGGCTCAAGCACTTTCACTTCTGCCGTGCTGGCAAAGCTGTTGACCGCAAGGGATGAAAGCACAGCAAGTAAGGAAACTTTGAAGATTTTTTGCATAATTAATTCTCCATATTGGATTGAATAACAAAAAGAGCGGTCACTTTTTTTTATCAGTTTCCGCTCTTTTCACTAAACTTGATTCATTGACATACACAATAATGTTAATGGATGGATACAAGTCACGTTAGATGACATATCGATCTGCCATTTACAAGTTTGGCATTCAGAGATTACGTAATCAAATCCGCCTGCATTGATGTTATCGAATAAGTTTTTACCGATAGATTGGGAAACCTCGTAGTTTTCTTCTTTGAAACCGTATGTTCCTGCGATACCACAACATTGTGATGGTAACATCACTACTTCTAAATCTGGAATTTGTTTTAACACTTCCAAGGTGTAGGGTGCCCAACCCGCTTTATCCACGTGACATGCGGTGTGATAAGCCACACGCAATTTCAGTGGTTTAAGTGGTAAAGTTTTACCTTCTTTAAAGAGTTGATATAAGAATGGTGTCACCATGTGAATATGCGGACGAACCTTGGCATGGGCGATACCTAAAATAGGATGATATTCATCACGTAAATTTAAGGCACAACTTGATGCTTCACTGATCACATCCAAGCCATTTTCATCCACCATTTTGCTGATGTAATCGGTGTTAAATTGCGCGATTTTTTTCGCACGTTCTGGGAATTGGTTCACGCTCAATGGCAAGCCACAGCATTTTTCCTTTTCCAATAACACCACACCAATATCCATAGCATTGAACACTTGGATAAATTCTTTACCCAACTGTGGATTATTGTAGTTCACATAACAACCGTGATAATACGCCACTTTGCGTTCGAATTTTTGTTGGCTTTCCAACATTTTCTTCATGTACCAGCTACGGAACGTACCAAAGGAATATTTTGGTAACGTACGATGACGGCTGATTTTTAATGCTTTTTCCAACACAAATTTTGTCGCTTTCAAGCCCGTAATCGTATTCACAATCGGAGCAAGCGGTGTATTAAGTGAACCCATAATATCGGTGTTACTTAAAATCGCATCACGTAATTTTTGTACAGCCGGTTTGTGTTGTTGAGCAAGGTATTTGTTTCTTGCGCGAACAATAATGTCACCAATTTTTACATCAGACGGACACGCAATTTCACAACGTTTACAGTTAGTACAGTATTTTAATGCTTCATCATAAAGCTCGGCTGATTTTAAGCGTAAACGCTCACCATCTGGACCTGATTGTTTTGGACCCGGGTATTTTGGATTTTGACGCGAAACCGGACACACTGCAGTACATGCCGTACATTTAATGCAGCTCTCAAAGCTTTCATCAAAAGCATGATGATGCTGTGGTGCATTAAGGGATTGCTTTGCATTATCAATTAATTGTTGAATGTTCATAACGCCTCCTTAATGTGTGTTGTGAAGAATTTCATCAGCAACAGCAAGCGCTGTTACCACTGCTACGCCTGAACCACAACCAAGTTCTAACGCATTGAAACCACCAATCACATTACCCACCGCATATAAATTCGTTAAAAACTGACCGCTCTTTTGTACTTGGCATTGCGCATTAATCGCCACGCCCGCAGATTGGTACGGTTGTGGATTTGAGAAACGATGATCAGTCCAAGTAAAGCGATCAGTATCGTTAAAACCTTCTACACCGATGATATCTGAATGGAATACGGGCTCGTAGATTTTATCGAATTCAGAAACTAAACCTTTGCTGAAGAAACTGCCTGACGCTAAGACAAAATGCTCAGCCGTGATTTCTTCCTCTTCGTGCAAACGCGTTTGAATGGCGCGAACTTTGTTGCCATGAAAATGTGCTTTTAATGCGCTATCACCATTCATCATGAGTCCGCCTAATTTCTCAAAACGATGACGTAATTGAATACGTTGACGCATACCTAATAAAGAAGGCGGTAAAGTTGGCAATTCAAATAATGGCAAGCCAGTTGCTTTACGAAGTGACTCCATAAACTCTTGATTTTCTAAACCAAAACAAGCTGGTAAGAAAATCGCATCTGAGCCTTTCGCCGCTTCTTTCATTTCAGCCACAAGATCATCAAATTTCAGTTTATATTCTAAAACTTGTGCAATGTTCACACTGCGGAACTCACGAGAGTTTGCACGTAACTGATCTAATTCTGGAATATTTAAAAAGCCCGTTTTCACTTCACAATGTGCGAATTGTGGATTCAACGTGAGGTTATCTGCCAATAATTCTGGTTGGAAATCGTGATAGCCTTCAATGCCTAAAACTGCAATTTTTTTATGAGGGAATGGGGTTTCACCTTGTACGGTTGGCACGCTATTTGGTGAAAGCCATGCGCCACGTAAGCTACCTAAACCCGTTACACGAAGATGATTTTCTGCGGTTGAACCAACTAAATCTAAATTTAATGACTCCGCTAATTTTTCGAAATCTTGCGCTTTCGCTAATACGCGTTCAGCCCCCATAATGCTATAAGGGTGTTGTGGTAATTGAGCTGCAAGTGCGGTCAAATTTTCAGGAATATTTTTAACAAACGCACCATTTGGTAAACGGCTTAATAAATCCAATGAGCCGGATGCAAAATCAATCGCTGCTTGGCCGTTATTGATAATGACACAACGTTTGCCTTGTTCTTGTAGGGTGATGCCGCAAGTTAAACCTGCAAGGCCGCCACCAATAATCACTACATCAAAATTCATTGTTATCCGTCCCTTGCTGTTTGTCAGTTTCAAGCGGTTGAACATCGTTTAAGCCCAACACACTGCCATACATCCATGAAGTAAATTCCGCTTCACGAATCGCCTCACCCCATGCAATAGGCTCAATACCGCGCCAACGCTCTTCCATGAAAGCGGTTAATTGTGTGGTAGATTGACGAGGTGTTGCCACTTCAAAACGGTTCATTAAACCCGCCGCACGGCATGCGCAAAGCTCAGCTTGGCAAGTACCCATACCTACACGAGTACGGCGACGTAAATCCACTAAGTTATTCACATTTAATTCATCAACGGCATAACGTACTTCACCCGCTGTCACGGCTTCACATTCGCACACCATTGAACGGTCGAGACGTTCTTTATCTAATAAACGAGTGGCGCGAGAACCATGACGATACACGGCTGAATAACGAATCGTACTTGGAAGTGAAATGACTTTCTGATTGGTTTCTGCACGGCTTTCACTTGAACCTGGTAATGGACGCTCTGCAGTTGTACAACGTGCTGTTTTATTGAGTTTTTTACAAACAAGATCCGTTGCCCATTCAGCCATTAAGCGATAAGTCATTAATTTACCGCCAGTGATCGTGATAAAGCCGTCTAAACCATCACGCTCTGCGTGGTCAAGTAACACGATACCGCGACTTACGTTACGACCTGATGGATCGTCATCAGACGCGACTAACGGACGCACACCGGCATAAGCACGTAATACACGAGTATGACGCAAGCTTGGTGCAAGTTTTTCCCCTTCACGGAATAAGATATCCACTTCTTCTGGGGTGACTTCCATGTTATCGATTTGATCGTAAGGAATACGGCTAGAGGTTGTACCGATAACACAAATGGTATCCCCTGGCACAAGAATGTCCGCATCCGCAGGTTTACGGCAACGGTTGATCACCATTTTGTTGATACGGTGACCCATGACAAGTAATGCGCCTTTGGCTGGGAACATTTTGATTTTGAGATCCGCATATTCTGCGATACCTTGCCCCCAAATACCACCTGCATTGACGACTAATGGCGCAAAGAATTTACGGTTTACGCGATTTTTGTGATCGTAAACATCCACACCGATTACTTTGCCACCTTCACGAATTAAGCTTTTCACTTCGCAATAAGTGAACATTTTCGCACCATTTTCGGTGGCATCCATCACATTAGAAGCAGTTAAACGGAAAGGATCGATTGAACCATCTGGCACCACAACGGCACCCACTAAATCAGGGTTTACTGATGGTTCCATAATTTGGGCTAGTTTAGGATCAATGGCTACAGCTTCAATACCGGACTTGGTACAACTTTCGATGAAGGTTTTTTGATAATCAAGGGAATCTTCAGGTAAGGTAATAAATAAACCTTCTGTTTCATCCACACAGTGACGAGCGATATTGCGCAGAATTTTATTTTCTTTAATACATTCTTCTGCTGATTCCTGATCGTTTACGGCATAACGCGCACCACTATGTAACAAACCGTGGTTACGACCTGTTGCGCCTGTCGCAATATCACGACGCTCTAATAAAATACAGTTAATTCCACGCAATGCACAGTCACGAGCAATCCCCGCACCTGTTGCACCGCCGCCAATGATAATCACATCCGTTGAGATAGGTGAAAAATCACCCACATCACGATACATATTAGGCGATAATCCCATTGTTACCCCCAAAGCCAAAATATCAATAAAAAGAAACGTAAAAACTGTTACAAATTCCATGGCTATTGTATGAGAGAGCGGTTAAATTCACAACATTCTGAGCGAAAAAGAAAGCTGTTTTGTGAGATAGATCACACAATTTTCGAATTCGCTCATTTGTTAAAAAATATTTTGTGAAATGCATCACATTTTTGAATTATTTCTCTTTTTAATTTCTATTTTTATTTTATCATGCACGCTATCCCCATCATGGGGGTGGACTCATAATTAAAATGATTTTGGAGAGAAATTATGTTTGGACCATTTAAACCCGCTCCGCATATTGCGGAACTTCCAGCGGAGAAAATTGATTCCACGTATAAACGCTTACGTTGGCAAGTGTTTGCAGGGATCTTCTTTGGTTATGCCGCTTACTATTTTGTACGTGCAAACTTTGACTTGGCACAACCTGGTTTAATTCAAGCCGGCTTGTACTCAAAAGCGGAATTAGGTGTTATCGGCTCAGCTGCCGGTCTTGCCTATGGTTTATCTAAGTTCGTAATGGCAGGTATGTCTGACCGTTCGAACCCTCGTGTATTCTTACCATTTGGTTTATTGCTTTCTGGTCTTTGTATGACCATGATGGGTTTATTCCCATGGGCAACTTCAGGCATTGCCATCATGTGGGTAATGATCTTCTTAAATGGTTGGTTCCAAGGTATGGGTTGGCCTCCATGTGGTCGTACAATGGTACACTGGTGGTCTAAATCAGAACGCGGTACTATCGTATCTATCTGGAATACCGCGCACAACATCGGTGGTATGATGCCGGGTGCAATGGTGCTATTAGCGAGTGCCGTCTTCTTCAGCACTCATGGTGTCGAAGCACAAGCAAAAGATATTTGGCAACAATCCCTCTACTATCCGGGTATTGCGGCAATGATCTGTGCTATTCCAGTTTACTTCGTGATGCGTGATACTCCACAATCTTGTGGTTTACCATCAATCGAAAAATGGCGTAATGACTACCCAGATGACTATAACGAAAAAACTTACGAAAACGATTTAAGCACAAAAGAAATCTTCGTCACTTATGTATTGAAAAACAAATTGTTATGGTACATCGCGATTGCTAACGTATTCGTATACTTAATCCGCTACGGCGTATTGAAATGGTCTCCGGTTTACTTAAGTGAAGTAAAACACTTCAACATCAAAGGTACCGCATGGGCTTACACAATCTATGAATTAGCAGCAGTTCCAGGTACATTATTATGTGGTTGGGTATCAGATAAAGTCTTCAAAGGTAAACGTGGTTTAACCGGTTTCATCTTCATGATCTTAACTACCGCAGCAGTTGTAGCATACTGGATGAACCCAGCTACACCTGAAGCAGAGCTTGCAAACTATGCAGCTTGGTATGAAAACCCATATCAATTAACTGACTTCATCTTAATGACCTTAATCGGTTTCTTAATCTACGGTCCTGTAATGTTAATCGGCTTACACGCTCTTGAGCTTGCACCGAAAAAAGCAGCAGGTACAGCAGCAGGTTTCACCGGTTTATTCGGTTACTTAGGCGGTACAGTATCAGCATCAGCTGTTATCGGTTGGGCAGCACAACACTATGGCTGGGACGGCGGTTTCTACGTCATGATCGGTGGTGGTGTCTTAGCGGTGTTATTACTCTTCATCGTAATGGTTGAAGAAGGTAAACACAAAGCTAAATTAGGCGATACCTACGGTAAATAATCTATAAATTAAAGGCGACAGGCGAAGGCTTGCCGCCTTTTTTATTACAAAAACAACTGAATTTTTAACCGCACTTTAAAAGGAGATAATGTAATGAAATTGAATAAATTAACCATTATGTTAGGCGCGGCAGTTATGGCAAATGCAGCATTAGCAAATCAAACTTGTGAAGCGCCCTACCGTTCAGCACTCCCCGCTTATACTTATAAATTAGACAAGGTGATCGAAGTCAACGGACGTCAAGGCATTACCACTGATGGTAAATATTTATATGTATCAGGCAGTAAAACGCTCGCTAAATACGATATGGATGGAAAACTGATTAAAGAAAATAAAGATCCTTTTGTCGGCTATCAAAAAGAAGCTAATCACATTGGCGACATTGATATCTACAACAATGAACTTTATGTTTCTTCCGAATGGTTTGATGCTGGCGTAGGTAAAAATATTCAAATTGCGATTCACGATCCCGAAACCCTCGCATTAAAAAGATCAGTTGATTTTAATCCTGAGTCAGGTCAAGTCGAAGTTTCCGGCATCACCGTAGATACCGTTCACAATTCAGTTTGGATGGCATCTTGGGTCGGTGAAGAAAGTGGCCGTTATTTATATGAATACGATCTTTCAACAGGTAAATATAAACGTAAAGTACATTTACAACCTGTTCCACAATGGATTCAAGGTGTTTATGCCTATAACGGTGATCTCTACGTTACATCTGATGATGGTACGGCAGATGAAAAAGAACCCGATCATATTTATCGTGTAGAAATTTCAGATAAAAATAATGAAGCTCGCGTTGTTTTAGAAAAAACATTGAATGACATTCGAGATGTCGGCGAAGTCGAAGGCTTGAATGTGAATCCGAAAACGAAACAACTGCTTGTCCATGCAAACCGAGGCAAACAAATTGTGTTAGGGATGCCAAAAGGATTTTATCCAGGATATGACCGTGAAATTAGTGAAATCTATTTTTACGACATGAAACCAAGATGTAATAAGTAAATCAAGGAGAACACACCATGAAACTCAAAACTTTAGCGCTTTCTTTATTAGCTGCAGGCGTACTTGCAGGATGTAGCGCACACTCTTCTGTGGACACTATGAAATCAGACAAAATTATCATTGCTCACCGTGGTGCAAGTGGTTACTTACCAGAGCATACACTTGAGTCTAAAGCGCTTGCATTCGCACAACATGCAGACTACTTAGAACAAGACTTAGCGATGACAAAAGACGGCCGTTTAGTGGTTATCCATGACCACTTCTTAGATGGTTTAACTGACGTGGCGCAAAAATTCCCAAATCGTCACCGTAAAGATGGTCGTTACTATGTAATTGACTTCACCTTAAAAGAAATTCAAAGTTTAAATATGACAGAAAACTTTGAAACTAAAGATGGTAAACAAGTTGCAGTATATCCAGGTCGTTTCCCACTTTGGAAATCACACTTCAAAATCCATACTTTTGAAGATGAGTTAGAATTCATCCAAGGTTTAGAAAAATCTACCGGTAAAAAAGTGGGTATCTATCCTGAAATTAAAGCACCTTGGTTCCACCATCAAAATGGCAAAGACATTGCAGTTGAAACCCTTAAAGTGTTGAAAAAATACGGTTACGACAAGAAATCTGACATGGTTTACTTACAAACCTTCGACTTCAATGAGTTAAAACGTATCAAAAACGAATTGCTACCAAAAATGGGCATGGATTTAAAACTTGTTCAATTAGTGGCATACACTGACTGGCATGAAACTGAAGAAAAAGATGCGAAAGGCAAATGGGTGAACTACGATTACGATTGGATGTTCAAACCAGGTGCAATGGCTGAAGTAGTGAAATATGCTGACGGCGTTGGTCCAGGCTGGTACATGTTAGTAGATAAAGAAAAATCTAAACCAGGCAACATTGTGTACACCCCATTAGTGAAAGAACTCGCACAATACAAAGTGGAATTACACCCATACACTGTGCGTAAAGATGCGTTACCTGAATTCTTCACTGACGTAAATCAAATGTACGATGCGTTATTGAATAAATCTGGTGCTACTGGTGTATTCACCGACTTCCCAGATACTGGCGTTGAGTTTTTGAAAAAACAAAAATAATACGTAAGTAAAAGTAATAAAAAGAGCGGTCAAAATTCGTTGTGATTTTTGACCGCTTTTAAAAAATATTTCAATATCTAAAAATAGATTATTAGTCTTTCAATAATTCTTCACACTCCTATACTTCTAAATCTACGTTTCAAATACAAGACTAATTACTACAGAATGCATATTCTGTTATAAAAAATTAAAAGAAAATAACATTATTTTCTTTTGATAAAAATAACATTACAATTTATACCATATAACTTAAATTGCTCTAAAACTCTAGATAAACTGATTCTTGAAAATAATGGAAGATTATCTGATTTTTTAGAAGGTTCCTTTTGAGTAACAATACCATAAACCACATTATATTTATTAGACTTAATTGCCTCTAAAAAACCTATTTCAGCTTCAATCATTTTTATTAATTTATCTCTAGATTCAGAATTTGATCTAATTAAAGAAACTGAATTAAGGCCTTGATTAAATAAATGACTTAAAGAGGACGATTTTGTATCTATTTTGATATGAATAAGGTTTATTATTTTATTTTCTGTATCTTTTTCATCCTCTAAAGTAATCAGATCACATGGCTCTATATTGGTTTGTCCTTTAGGTGAAATATTTTTCTTATCTAAACAGATAGTATCTGAATTCGCCCCCATAGCAGAATTATAATCTCCTTCGCTTTGATGAGCATAATCTCCTAATACTCTATGAGTATCAATAAAAATAGGATCTAATTCATTCTTGAGCTGTAATATGTAATCTTGATTTATCTTATACCAGTTTCCATCACATAAATGATAAGTATTATTATCAGAATCAGTAGTATCAAAAACAATACAATCATAAATGGAATAGCATCCTATATCTTTCTTATTCTCAATATCCTGACAAACTATATTATGATTATATAAATCGTCTAATTCTATTTGTGAAACGTCTAAGTTACTTTCAATAACATAATCATAGTAATAATCAAATAAAACATCACTATATTCTTTGGGTATATCATCGATTCCACGATACTCAAAAGTTAATTGTATTAAAGGATCTAAAATTTCAGGAATTGATAGAGAAACATTACTAGCCTTATTTTGAATTGCTGAAATTAAACTTTTATTTAAGCTCTCAATCTTATCAGGATCTAACTCAGGTTTAATATAAGTCAATTCAGGAAAGTTATCTTCATAATCTTTGTTAGAATAAATATCAAATAACTTTCCACATAGATCTTCCAATTCATTCAATGACTTACTTGAAGTACATTTAAAACTAACAGTACCTGTTATATTATTGAATATTTCCTTATATTCCTCTTTTACTTTTCCTTGCAAAGATTTTACTAACGATTCGTATTTATTAAAATTAAAAAAAGATAAAGAAGTAAATTTAGGACTTTGAATTCTTTCTCGTCTTTCATTTTCTGGAAAAACAGTATCTATGCTTCTAATAGATTGTTCTGGGTCTAATGCATTTAAAGTAGTAATTAATCCAAAGTTATGATCTATAGATTTTCTAGAAATTGCATGATATGAATGTCCAAAAGTTATTGCAAAGTATCTATAATTTTCAGTTAAATCACTCTTTATTACTCTAATTGGTAAAAATAAAACTGCTCCTTGTAATTGATTATTAATATCTTCAGTTATTCCAAAATATGTTTTCCATATTGGTGGCTTAGGATTTGACATTTGTAGAAAAAGTGATGCATTATCAGATAAATCACGATTATTCCATTCATTATTATTTAGTTTTTTAAGCTTATTCTCATAACCATTATTAATAGCATTTGAATGATTAAAGCCTTCTTTAAGTAGATAAATTGAAAATGATTGTTGAGACATATTATATTGATTCCATTTTAAATTGTTATTCAATTAAAATATTATATCTTAATAAAAAGACTTGCCATTTATCCCGGCAAGCCTTTTAAAATAACACAATTAAGCAAATTGTTTTTTATTATCTAAATAGCGTTTCGCACATTCTGCTGCAGCAACTAAACCACCTGCCATCATAATAATATCTTTAATCACGAGTCGGCCAGCACCAGAGAGATATGGGAAGCCATAATTAGGTGTTGGGAAGTCTCCACCTAAATTAGGCACCCAGGTTTCTGGCGTAAATATTAGGAACGACAGCGTGACTATCGACATACCAAAGGTGAGTAAACCTCCGAATAAACCTAATGTTGGAGACCAAATGCCCGCTAATACTAAAATACCAATTGTCACAATGATTGCACCAATAATATAAGAAGCGGTATAGGTGCCATTGGCTTTATGCCATTCAATATTTTTTGCGACCATTTTGCCTTCAGGGTTTTTATATAAGGTATATTCTTTTACTAAAACACCCTTATCATTTGTCACTTCATTTGCACCGTTTTTGTAAAGGAAGCTTAAGAAAGGACTATTTGACACAAAGTGTGCAATACCATCTGCCTCATATTGGCAAACTTTTAAACCTCCAATCCAAACCATCACGACACAAATCGCAATGCGGATAAAGTTAATAAATTGACGTTGCAATGGCGCAACGATATTAGCTAGCAATGTAACTAATGCACTCATTTAGAACTCCTCATATAGTTCAATTGATATTACGAGCATAATGCCCAAGAATTTTTATATAAATTATTTACAATATTACTCTCTAATATTGTTGGCATTTTTTTATTACTCAGGTTTATGCAATAAAAAAGAGATACCAATTTAGTAGTATCTCTTATTTTTGATTAATTTTCTGTGATCAATCTCACATTATTTAAAATTCACTCTCGCATTTCTAAAAATTCGCATCCAAGCGCCATCTTCAGACCAATCTTCTGGATACCATGAGTTGCTCACGGCACGGAATACACGTTCTGGGTGTGGCATCATGGCAGCGATACGACCGTCCACGTTAGAAATTGCGGTAATGCCTAATGCCGAACCATTCGGGTTGGCTGGGTAAGTTTCAGTCACGTTTAAATGGCTGTCGATATACTGCGCCACAATCAAGTTTTGCGCTTGAAGTGCGGTCAAATTCTCAGGTGTTTTGAATTCTACTCGACCTTCACCATGAGAAACGGCAATCGGCATATGAGAGCCTGCCATGCCTTTAAACCACAATGAGTTGGTGTCGTTAATTTTCACCATCGCAGCACGCGCCTCAAAACGTTCTGATTTATTACGCACGAAACGTGGCCAATTTTCAGCACCAGGAATGATTTCCGCAAGGGTGGAGATAAATTGACAGCCGTTACATACGCCTAATGAAAGGGTGTTTTCATTGGCGAAGAATTGGCTGAATTGATCGCGTAATTGTGGGTTAAATAAAATGGATTTCGCCCAGCCACCACCTGCGCCCAATACGTCACCGTAAGAGAAGCCACCACAGGCCACCATCGCATTGAAGTCATTTAAGTTGTAACGCCCCACCATTAAATCGCTCATGTGAACATCAATCGCTGCAAAGCCTGCACGATCAAAGGCCGCAGCCATTTCAACATGGCTGTTTACGCCTTGTTCACGTAATACTGCTACTTTTGGTTTCACGCCTTTGCTGATGTACGGTGCGGCAATATCTTCATTCACATCATAAGTTAAGTGAGCTGATAAGCCTTTGTTGTCTGTTGCTTTTTTCGTTTCAAATTCTTGGTCA
>CAUETL010000044.1:0-12192 GCA_959020685.1 Parahaemophilus parainfluenzae
ATTGATTTCAAAGTGCAAAATAATAAAGTGTGATCTTGCTAGCAATTTTATGTAACTTTTTTACATAAATATTTATCTAGATCAAAAAAGTGCGGTGAGAAATTTGAATAAATTTTAAAAGAGGAAAATAACAGAATGGTCGTTAAATTCTGAAAAGCAAAAAGCCGCTAAATTGCTTTAGCGGCTTCTTAGAATTTGGCTCCTCCTGCGGGACTCGAACCTGCGACATATGGATTAACAGTCCACCGTTCTACCGACTGAACTAAGGAGGAAATGGTGCCTCGAGGCGGAATCGAACCACCGACACGGGGATTTTCAATCCCCTGCTCTACCGACTGAGCTATCGAGGCGTTATCGTTATTGGCTACTGCCTGACAACGGAGCGTATTAAACTATTTTTTCGGGTATCGGTCAACAATTAAATTCAAAAAAAGTAAAAAAAGTTGGTGTGTTTGAGTGGTTAATAACCAAAACGACTATAAAAAGAACGTATTTTGTAAAACTCAATCAAAAATAACCGCACTTTCTCAAAAAATAATGCCCGAAAATTCTTTCGGGCATTGTATTTCATCGTAGAAATTATCGTCTTACGCGGAATTTCTTCTGTGCCGCATCCACTTTCAACAAGTAGTTTCTTGCTTGTGAGGATGGGTGTGCAGTCGTTAAGATACGATACACTTGTTCTGGATACATCTGGTTGATCTTATAGATCGCCTCATCTTTATCCTCATCGAATACGCGTAATACTGCACCTGCACCACTGTTGTAGGCAGAAATCATTGCAAAACGTTTAGAGGTAGGGTTTGTAATACCATCTAAATATTGATTTTGCAGAATCCATAAGTAAGAGACACCCGCATCAATGTTATTTGCTGGATCATAAAGGTAACGTGCAGACGGTTGTCCACCTTTACCTTTCATCGCAAACACATCGCGACCTGCAGTGCTTGGTACCACTTGCATTAAGCCGATTGCATTCGCATAACTGATCGCATACGGGTTGAAGCTGGATTCTGTTTGCATAATACCTAAAATCAAGCTTTCATCAATGCCATAGCGTTCTGCAGCTTTACGGACTAATGGAATATATTTTTGTGCACGCACTTCAACGTGGTTTGCAATCATTGAGATCACCACAAATTGCACAGTGTTACCATTTTGTAAGCGGCGAGTTTGTAATTTATTTTGAATTAAATAAGTCGCAAAGTTACTTGCAATCACTTGGTTAGCTATTTGCTGACCATTGTTATCCACAACCTGACCTAATAAGAAAGGACGGGTACTAATCGGCACATCGCCAGAAGCAAATAAGTCGATCCCTTTCGCATCGGAACCCATCAATAAAGTATGGACAATCGCATTGTGTAAGCGATTAAGATCTTGTTGAGTTTCAACAATAATTGTACCTTCGTCAAAGCTTACGTGGCTACGCGTATAGAAAGAGTCCGTGTATTTCACGTAATCTTTACGGCTCGCCACTAAAAGCTCATTTACCCCCCAAATACGATCGATATTATGGGAGAATTGACCAGTTAAAATATCTAAACCTTGCGTGTCTTTCGAAAACACTTCGTCATAATTAATGCCACGTCGATGGGTTGGCGAATCGCTACAAGCATACAAAAGCGGAAGTAGCGCCAATAATAAATACTTTTTCATAATCTTTTGTTATTTAGATGGGGGAACGTAACCTTCAATATGCACATCTTTGCCTTCAAATAAGAAATTCACCATTTCTTCTTCTAATAATTTACGATGTTCGGCATTCATCATATTGAGTTTTTTCTCGTTCACTAACATGGTTTGCTTTTTGATCCATTCGCCCCATGCTTGTTTACTAATAGAATTAAAAATACGTTTACCTAATTCACCGGGATACAGTTGAAAATCCAACCCTTCCGCATCTTGTTTCAAATATTCGCAAAAAACGGTTCTAGCCATAATAATTCCTTACAAATTGCGTTAATAAATTTTTCACAGGCTGAGCTAACCCGATCTGTTCAGGTGACGTTGGATCATACCAATATTTGACCGCACTTAATAGACCAGATTGAGATTCTTTTCCTTTTTCTGACAATTTTTTCCAATCTGAACGATCGCTCTCTTCAGATTTTCGATCAACTTCAACATAAATAGGATGAATGTCTAAGTGAAAATGGCTAAACGTATGACGGAAAGTTACCCATTCTTGATACTCGGTAATCCCTTGTTCTTTCAGATAATTCAATAATGTTTGTTTATCGTCAAACTGAGGAAAACAATACAATCCGCCCCATAAGCCTTTGCTTTCACGCTGTTCCAACCCGACTTTTCCTTGATAAGATAAAATCAAAAAATAGCTCTGCTTTTCTGGCAATGATTTTTTGGGTTTCTTTCCTGGAAACTCTGTCCACTTTTCGAGTTTATTGGCTAAACAATCGTTACTTAGAGGACAAAGATCACATTTAGGTTTTGTTCGGGTACAAATCGCCGAACCGATATCCATCATCGCTTGATTAAATTCCGCCACTCTCGTTGTTGGTGTAACCTGCTCACTCAACTGCCATAATTGATTTTCGACTTTCTTCTCGCCAGGCCAACCTTCAACAGCAAAATAACGAGAAAGGACGCGTTTTACATTGCCGTCTAAAATCGGATAAGGTTGATTTTGTACGGAAGATAAAATTGCACCTGCCGTTGATCGCCCTACGCCTGTTAATGCCCAAACCTGTTCAAATTGCGTTGGAAATTCACCTTGATATTCATCTCTGATGGTTTGAGCGGCTTTATGCAAATTTCTCGCACGGGCGTAATAACCTAGCCCAGTCCACAAATGCAATACTTCATCTTGCGACGCATTAGCAAGTGCGGTCACATTAGGAAAGGTTTTGATAAAGCGTTCAAAATAAGGAATAACAGTAGAAACTTGGGTTTGTTGTAACATTACTTCGGAAAGCCAAACACCATAAAGGGTTTTATTTTGCTGCCAAGGCAAATTTTTACGCCCAAACTTTTCATACCATTGTAAAACAGAATGGGCAACAGGGGCATCAACAGAGGATTGGGCTAACATAACTTTCCTAAAGTGCGGTCAAAAATAAACAAAAATTTTGCGATGATTCTATCACTAAAGCACACCTCTTGATCAATTTGATTTTTTCAGTATAATTCGCAGTCTATTTGGTGCCGGATTGTCGGCGATTATTAACTCACGCGGTGTAAGTGGAAAGCATTTATAGCGGCGTGGCTTCAATTTGAGGTTTTCTATGAAACAAGGTATTCATCCAGAATATAAAGAGATCACTGCAACTTGTTCTTGCGGTAACGTGATCAAAACTCGTTCAACTTTAGGCAAAGACATCAACCTTGATGTGTGCGGTAGCTGCCACCCATTCTACACTGGTAAACAACGTGTTGTTGATACTGGTGGTCGTGTTGAACGCTTTAACAGCCGTTTCAAAATCCCAGGTACAAAATAATTTGAATCTGTGTGAAGAACCCTGCCTATGCGGGGTTTTTTATTATCTGAAATTTACTATTTTCCAAATTCAATCAATAAAAAAGTGCGGTCAAAATCGACCGCACTTTTTTCTATCATTTCTAAACGCTCAATTAAAATGAATATTTAATTGTTGCGTAATAAGCACGACCAGGTTCGTTATAAGTATGAGCATTGTAATTTGTACTGCTTGATGAACGATAAATGCGTTTATCAAATAAGTTACTTACGCCAATACGAATGCTGATTGTATCTTTCCAATTATAACCTGCACTTAATCCCCAAACTGCATAGCTACCGATATCTTCTGAGTTAGCTAGCTGATTAATATTTTTGCCGTTACCATTTTCCATACGGTTTTCCGGATTTTTACGAGATTTTTGTTTACCGTATTGCGTATAAGTCAACATTGCATCCAAACTATCGGTAATTTGATAACTTAAGCTTGAATTCAAGGTATATTTTGGCACGATAGAAAGCGGGTTACCCGTATCTTTATTTTTGGTTTTATGCATATAAGTGAAGTTATTCACCCAGTTTAATTTATCTTGGATTAATGGTAATGTCAGATTACCTTCAAAACCTTCAATCACTGCGCGGTTTGCATTACCCCATTTATACACATAGTTACCTAAGTTGGTTAAACCGATAAATTCACCATCAGACACAATTTTATTACGATAATCATTACGGAAGTAAGCCACAGAAGCAAGAAGCCCGTCTTTATCATATTCAATTCCGATTTCTTTATTCCAGCTGGTTTCTGGTTTAATGTCGCTATTACCTTGGAAATAACAAGTTTTATTATTTGGTACATTCGTTGGACAACCTTGACCTAACGTAAACAACAAGTAATTCGGGTTAGTTTGATAAAGATTCGGTGCTTTATAAGCTCTTGCTATCCCACCTTTAATTCTCCAATCATCATTGAGGCTTTGTAAGAAGTTTAATCCACCACTTACGTTAGAACCTGAATAAGTGTTGTAATCATAACGTAAAGATGGCGTTAGGATGGTAGATTGGGTTGCTGAAATATTATCTTCAACAAATACTGCCCATTCCGTTTGACTGCTATGACCACCTCGTACATTTGAGATACCGCTTGGTAGGCGTTCTTTCAAATCATAAAGCACCTTCCCTGTTTTTTTATCTCGTCGTCCACCAAGTAACTGTGTCATAGAAGCGTCATCATCTAAACTGCTATGAGCACCTTCAAAACCAACTGTCAGCATATGCTCTACACCCAAGGTAAATGGAATATAGAATTCTGAACTAAAGCGTGTATTTTTAAGAATGGAATCACTAAAGGCTGATGTGCTAGAATAGCTGCCCTCTGGACCACCCGCTAAATATTCCGGTAAACGGCTGTTTTTCGTTTTATCAAAAGTAATATAGGTTTTATTGTCAAAATGATCGAATTTGCCTTCATAGGTTAAAGCATAGTTTTGACGATATAAACGAGCGGTTTCAGCTTTGCTTCCCGCCAAGGTTTTGGTTTCAGGATAATTTTTATTATTGTAAAGCCCTGCTGAGCTATTTTGTGTATCACCGTTATAAATATTACCTTGACGGCTAAAACCAGAATCCAAGGTTAATTTATTTTTCTCATTGATATTCCACACTAAACGGCCATTAATATCTTTATTACGTACACCTTCACGACCGGCAATAGCAGGATCGCCATTAATACCGACTTCATCCGCTTGCGTTTTGTTCCAGTTACCATATAAACGGAATTGCAATACGTCTTTAATTAACGCACCGCTTAGATTAAAACCAACACGGTTCGTTGCGCCTTCATCGCTATCTTCTGGTTGGTTGGTGTAATAACTTAAGCTCCCGTGTAAATCATTGGTAACAGGTTTAGTGATAATATTCACCACCCCACCCATTGCACCTGAGCCATAACGTGCAGCTGAAGGACCACGTAATACTTCAATTTTTTCAATCGCTTCAACTGGTACCCAGTTGCTGTCGCCACGAGAGTTACGTTCACCACGTACACCATAACGTTCTGCATTACGAGAGGTGACCGGTTTACCATCCACTAAAATCAATGTATTTTCTGGTCCCATACCACGAATATCAATTTGACGTTTATTTCCGCGTTGTCCTGTAGATGAGTTACCCGTCAAATTCACACCTGGCATGGTACGTAATACTTCAGAAATATCATTTGTCGCTGGGCGTTTTTCTAAATCTTTTGCTGTCACAAGAGAAGAGCCAAGTGATTGTTTTACCTGATCTTCCGCAGTAACTTTAATTTCCTCAAGTTTCTCTTCTGCATAAGAATAGTTTGAAAAAAGCGCGATGGTTAACGCACTTAATGCGAAGAATGATGTTGTTTTTAAATGATTGGATTTATACATTGAAATGCTCTCCTGGCATATGTGAAATAAAAATGCCTGAGAATTCTAGTACAATATTATTTTGGTGTAAATGAAAATTCTTATCACTGCTATTAAAATCAAACTAAAACAAATAAAATGCCTAAATTTTTGACCGCACTTTCTTGCAATCCCAATAAATTCTAGTATTATTCACGGCTCGCCAATTTGGCGGATTTATTTCTCATGTCGGGTTCCCTACCCCCGATTAACCAACTAAAAAGGTCTTAAAATGAAAATTAATACTCCGATCTTCAATGATCAACAAAAACGTTTTGCTTTAATTTTATTAAGCTTATTTCACATCTTCATCATTACAGCCAGTAACTATTTCGTTCAAATTCCATTTGAAATCAATTTAAAATTGACCGCACTTGGTTTTGCTGATGATTTCTCATTCCACAGCACATGGGGCACACTCACTTTCCCATTCATTTTCTTAGCCACCGATTTAACGGTACGTGTATTTGGGGCAAAAGAAGCGCGTTGGATCATCTTTATCGTAATGATTCCTGCACTTATCGTGAGTTATATTGTTTCGTTTGTTTTCTCTAATGGACAATATCAAGGCTTAGGTGCATTAAGTGAATTCAATATGTTTGTTTTCCGTATTGCGTTCGCCAGCTTCTGTGCTTATGTTTTCGGTCAATTATTAGATGTGTTAGTATTCAACCGCTTACGTCAATTAAAAACGTGGTGGATTGCCCCGAGCAGCTCAATGACATTTGGTTCCCTTGCCGATACCTTTATGTTCTTTTGTGTCGCGTTTTATAAAAGTAGTGATCCATTTATGGCAGAACATTGGTTTAGCCTTGGATTTGTCGATTATTTATTTAAATTATTTGTCGGCATCGTCTTGTTTGTTCCCGCTTATGGCGTGGTACTCAGCATGATTTTGCGTAAACTTCAATCTCTCGCAAGCTCTCGTCAGTTTGCTTAACTTAAGGAAATAAAATGACCGAAACGCTTTCTCTTAGAGCCAAAATAGAACAAAGCCCAATGGGGGCTTATCAATGGATGATTGTGGTGATGGCTGCCATCATGAATTTACTTGACGGCTTCGATGTATTAGCCCTAGCCTTCACCGCAACAGCCATTCGTGGCGAATTTGGCCTCACGGGAATTGAGTTAGGTTATTTATTAAGTGCCGGCTTGTTTGGTATGACTGCCGGATCACTTTTTCTTGCACCACTTGCGGATAAAATTGGTCGCCGTCCATTGTTATTAATGGCAGTATCACTCTCCGCTATCGGGATGTTAGGCTCGGCGTTTATCTCACAATATCAATGGCTCGGTTTCTGGCGCGTTATCACCGGTCTTGGTGTAGGCGGTATTTTAGTAGGCACAAACGTGATCACCAGCGAATATTCCTCTCGTAAATGGCGTAGCTTTGCGATCAGTGTCTATGCTGCTGGTTTTGGTATCGGTGCGGTATTAGGTGGTATGTTCGCCGTGATGTTGCAAGGTGAATATGGCTGGCGTTCCGTGTTTTTAGCGGGCGCTATCTTGACCGGTTTACTTTTAGTGGTTTTATTTATTTGGTTACCGGAATCCATTGACTTCCTCACCTCCAAACAACCTAAAAATGCAGAAGTGCGGTTAAATTTAATCGCAAAAAGAATAGGTTTAGCTGGCGATTGGAAACTTCCAGAAAAAGTGGAAAAAATTAAAACTAAATTGCCTATTAGCCAATTATTTAGCAAAAAATACTTACATTCCACTTTGCTAATCTGGACAGCTTTCTTCTCCATCATGTTCAGCTTCTATTTTATCAGCTCATGGACACCAGCCTTATTAAAAGAAGCGGGCATGACGACAGAGCAAAGTGTGAGCGTAGGGATGATGATTTCATTAGGTGGCACTTGTGGCGCCCTAATCTACGGCTTACTGGCTAGCCGTTGGACGGCACGCGGCGTGTTGATTTTATTCACCGTATTATCTTCCGCTGCAATCATTACCTTTATCTTATCCTCGTCCGTTTTATGGATTGCGATGGTATTCGGTATTTTAGTTGGTGCACTCATGAATGGCTGTATCAGCGGTCTTTATACCTTAAACCCACTTACTTATGATGCAGATATTCGTAGCACCGGCGTGGGTTGGTCAATTGGTATTGGTCGTATTGGTGCGATTCTTGCTCCTACGATTGCGGGGCAATTATTAGATATGGGCTGGGACAAACAGAGTTTATATGTTGGCGTTGGCTTCGTTATGCTTATCTCAACCGTTGCGCTCTTTTTTTTAAAAAGCCGCTCAGAAATTAAAGCATAATTTTAAAAAATATAGCAAAAGGCGTGATAAACACGCCTTTTTTATTGACTTGATAAAGTGCTCATCCCTAACCTTCAGATCAGAAAGATTCTCAAGTTATTTTATGTAACATTTTCTTCTAAAAATCCTTTGTGATCCATCTTGAATTTAATCACATTATGGTGTTAAATCAGCACACATTATAAGGTTATAAAAATATAAAAATAAGTTGTAGGAATTTATGTGTCAATTACTTGGAATGAACTGCAATACGCCGACGGATATTGTCTTTTCTTTTGAAGGTTTCCGTCGTCGTGCTGGTCTTACTGATTGCCATTCAGATGGCTTCGGTATCGCTTTTTTTGAAGGTCGTGGAGTGCGTATTTTTCGCGATAACCACGCTGCGTCTCAATCCCCGATTGCGGATTGTGTAAAACAATACAACATTAAATCGCTCAATGTGATTGCCCATATTCGCAAGGCAACACAAGGCGGTGTCACCATTGAGAACACCCATCCCTTTATTCGTGAAATTTGGGGACAAAATTGGGTGTTTGCTCACAACGGTAATTTAAAAGAATTACCGGATATGTCTGAGAGTTTCTGCCAGCCGATTGGCTCAACTGATTCAGAAACGGCATTTTGTTATATGGCGGAATATTTGAAAAATCGCTTCCATCGTAAACCGTCTGAAATGGAAATTTTTGAAGCTATTCAAGACATTACTAAAGAGCTCTCACAAAAAGGCACCTTTAACTTCATTCTTTCAAACGGAGAATGGATGATCGCCCACTGCTCAACCAATTTGCATTACTTAACACGTAAAGCCCCTTTTGGTAAAGCGCACCGTATTGATGATGATGGCGTCATCGATTTTAATGATTACGCAAAAGATGGCGATAAAGTCACAATCATTACGACTTTCCCGCTCACCAAAGATGAACCTTGGGTCAAAATGGAACATGGTGGTTTTGTCTTCTTCAAAGAAGGAGACAAAATTGCTGAGGTCGTCGGTGTGGCTAAAGAAATGGAAGATGATGGTACATTAGGCAATCGCGCAGCAGCCTAATAACAAATCATAATAAAAAGTGCGGTCAAAAACATCAGAGATTTTGACCGCACTTTTTTATCTGCAATTAACGCATTGTCACAAATTCTTCAGAACCTGTTGGGTGAATTGCCACCGTATTATCAAAGTCTGCTTTAGTTGCACCCATTTTGATTGCCACAGCAAAACCTTGAATCATTTCATCCACACCAAAACCAATGCCGTGTAAGCCCACGATTTTCTCTTCTTTGCCGACACAAACTAATTTCATCCGGCAAGGTTGACGATGTTCAGTAACTGCAGTGTACATTGCGGTGAAAGAGGATTTATACACTTTCACATTTTCTTCGCCATATTGCTCAATGGCTTGCGGTTCAGTTAAACCCACTGTACCAATTGGCGGATGGCTGAACACGACGGTTGGCACAAGATTGTAATCTAAATGCTCATTTGGTTTGTTATTGAATAAACGCTCAGACAAACGACGACCTGCCGCCACGGCAACTGGCGTTAATTCAATACCACCTTCGATAATATCACCCACTGCATAAATACCTGGTACGTTCGTATTTTGGTATTTATCAACAATAATTTGTCCGCGTGAGTTGGTTTTCACACCGGTTACTTCAAGATTAATCACATCCGTTGCCGGTTCACGACCAATCGCCCAAATTAACGTATCCACTGTGGTTTCACGGCCATCTTGTAATTTCAAGGTAAGCGAACCATCAGCATTTTTCACGACTTCTTCAGGCAATGCTTTAGTATGTAATTGGATACCATCTTGTGCTAACACTTCAACTAAGGTTTCGACAATCAATGGATCTTGATTACGCAATGGGGCATGCTGACGCACAAATAAATGGGTTTCGCTGCCTAAGCTATTTAAAACACCCGCTAATTCAACTGCAATATAACCTGCGCCTACTACTGCGACACGTTTTGGTAATTCATTTAAAGCAAATACACCATTTGAATCAATCCCGTATTCTGCGCCTTTTACCGCAGGAATACTCGGACGGCCACCCGTCGCAATTAAGATATGATCTGCAGTTACTAATTCTGTTGAACCATCTGCATAGCTCACTTCAATCGTTTTTGCATCTTTAAAACGCGCAAAACCATTTAGAACATCCACATTATTTTTCGCTAACACATTATTGTAAGAGGTATGAATACGACCGATATAAGCTTGACGACTCTCAACTAATTTCGCGTAATCAAACTTTTTCACTTCTACATCAAAACCATAAGCTGGTGCATAGCTATTAATGGCTTCTGCAATTTGTGCGCCATAGAACATCACTTTTTTCGGTACACAACCTACGTTCACACAAGTGCCACCCAGATGTTTTGCTTCGATAATCGCACATTTTTTGCCATAGCTTGCCGCACGGTTAATTGAAGCAATCCCGCCTGAACCGCCACCGATAGCAATATAATCATAATGTTTAGTCATTGTCATTATCCTTTTTTACTCATTAAAATTTTTTCCCTATTTTGCGCCAAATTAAAGAAGAAAGCTATAAATTGATGTGATTGGAATTGTCTATATGCGAGAAAAAGTGCGATTATTTTTCGCATAATTTTCAGCAAGCAAAATGTATTTTCGCTATAATGCCCTTCAACTCTAAAGAGAAATAAATTTGAATGAATAATAAACATAAGAGATAGAAAAATGCCTCAAAGAACTGATAAAAAAACAATCTGTTTGAATATGATTGTCAAAAATGAATCCGCTATTATCCGAGATACATTAGAGAACATTATTGCTCATGTTCCATTAGATTATTATGTCATTAGTGATACAGGATCAGATGACAACACTGCAGACATTATCAAACAATTCTTTGATGAAAAAGGTATTCCTGGCGAAATTCATCATGATGAATGGGTTAACTTTGCCCATAACCGAAACTGTGCACTACAACATGCGCAAGGAAAAACAGATTACGTATTAATCTTCGATGCCGATGATCGTTTTGAAGGCAATTTTGTATTGCCTGAAGAACTAACAAGCGATCGCTATTATCTCCGCATGGCAAATAGTGTAACGGGTGCAAATGTTTATTTCCGTACGCTTATGTTTCGTAATGATGGGTCATTCTATTGGCGTGGCGTATTGCATGAATTTGTTGAACAACGTAAAAAAACCGTTGTGGAGCAAAAAATCTTTGGTGATTATTATGTGATTAGTGGTCGATTTGGGGCTCGTAGCAACAATCCACAAAAATATTTCCAAGATGCTCAAGTGTTAGAAAAAGCCTTCAATTCACCAGAAGATGAAGATCTTAAAGATCGCTATGCTTTCTACACCGCACAATCCTATCGTGATGCAGATATGCCTGAAAAAGCTATTGAGTGGTATGCCAAACGTGCAAATTTAGGGGGCTGGTATGAAGAAGTTTATTATTCTCTTCTCCAAATTGCACTATTAAAAATTGAATTAAATGCGCCATTAGATGAGGTACAAAATCTCTTACTTGCAGCTTATGAATATCGTCCACAACGCGCAGAAAGCCTTTATCATTTGGCGCGTCAATTACGCCTTCACGATAAAATCAAACTCGCTTATATTTATGCAATGGTCGCTGCCAATATTCCCCTCAATAAAGATATTCTTTTTGTGGATCACTCTGTTTATGAATGGAAAGCAAAAGATGAGCTTGCGGTTAGTGCGTATTGGGTTGGTAACTATCAACTTTGCCATGATCTCTGCTTAGAATTATTAGCCAATCCAACTATTCCAGAACGAGATAAACAACGTTTCCAAGAAAACTTGAGATTTTCTAAAGAGCATATGTAGAAATCCTAAGATATAAATTGAAGTAATCTCTGTTCAATCAGCAAATACAATTTATATACTTACACTTCTTCTAAAATCTTCCTCTAAAAATAAAAAACCCAGCCGAAGCTGGGTTTTTATCTATCTTAATGGAAAGTTAAATTACCATTGGTAACCTACACCCACAGAGCCACCTACGTCGCCTTGGGTATTTGCGTTACCTTGAAGTTTGAAGATAACTTTA
>CAUETL010000045.1:0-12138 GCA_959020685.1 Parahaemophilus parainfluenzae
GCATCCAATAAGAGACCGAATTTTTCACGTTGTTCTTGTTCATTGATACCAAGAATGCGGAATACGGTTTGTTGCATTTTCGGATCGAAAATACGCACGGAACCACCACCCACTTCGTAGCCATTAATCACCATATCGTAAGCATTTGCTACCGCATCGGTTGGATTCGCTTCTAATTGTTCCGGCGTAAAATCTTTTGGTGAAGTGAATGGGTGGTGCATTGCTGCAAGATTACCCTCTTCATCACGTTCAAACATTGGGAAATCGATCACCCAAAGTGGTTGCCATTCATCTAAACGAGTTAAGCCAAGATCACGACCTAATTTCAAACGTAATGCGCCCATTGCATCAGTGGTGGTTTGCCATTTATCTGCACCGAAGAATAAGATATCGCCAGTTTGAGCTTTCACACGTTCAGCTAAGGCTTTCCATACCTCTTCATTTAAGAATTTCGCAATCGGGCTTTGTACGCCTTCAAGGCCAGCATTAATATCATTTACTTTCGCCCAAGCCAAACCTTTTGCACCATAAATACCAACAAATTGTGTATATTCATCAATTTGTTTACGAGTGATTTCAGTACCATTTGGTACACGAATGACTGCCACACGACCGTTTGGATTGTTTGCAGGCTCATTAAATACTTTAAATTCAACGTCTTTAACGATATCTGCCACATCAACTAATTCAAGCGGGTTACGCAAATCTGGTTTATCTGAGCCAAAACGCGTCATTGCTTCTTGCCAGGTCATTTGTGGGAATTTACCTAAATCCACACCAATGATGTTTTGCCATAAACCGTGTACCATGCGTTCCATGATCTCACGTACTTCTGGCGCAGTTAAGAAAGAAGTTTCCACATCGATTTGAGTAAATTCAGGCTGACGATCTGCACGTAAGTCTTCATCACGGAAACATTTCACAATTTGATAATAACGATCAAACCCAGACATCATTAGAAGCTGTTTGAAAAGCTGTGGTGATTGCGGCAATGCATAGAATTTGCCTTTATGTACACGGCTTGGTACTAAATAGTCACGCGCACCTTCTGGCGTTGCTTTGGTAAGCATTGGGGTCTCAATATCAAGGAAACCATTATCATCCATAAAACGACGCACAAAACTGGTGATTTTCGCACGGGTTTTTAAGCGTTGTGCCATTTCTGGACGACGTAAATCTAAATAACGATATTTTAAACGTTGTTCTTCGGTGTTATTTTGGTTGAAGTCTAACGGTAAAACATCAGAAGCATTGTAGATGCGTAATTCTTTTGCTAACACTTCCACTTCGCCTGTCGCCATATTTTTATTAATTTGATTGTCAGGACGCGCAATTACTTCACCTTTAATTTGAATACAAAATTCATTACGTAAGCCTGAAGCTGCAGTTAACGCTTCTTGATATTTCGGGTCAAAACAAACTTGTACGATGCCGTCACGATCGCGCATATCGATAAAAATTAAACCGCCTAAATCACGACGACGATGAACCCAACCGCTTAATGTTACTTCTTGTCCAATATGGTTGCGGTTTAATGCACCGCAATAATGTGTACGCATCATTTCTGTATTCCTTTCATTTTTCTAAAAATGGATAATTAACGCGTTGATTATACGGAAAAAGACGGGGCATTTAAATTAAAAAGCGAAATTTATTTGATCCTTTAAAAACTTTCACTAAAATGACTGCAGTTTTTTGCATTTTATCTAAATAAATGCACTCTCAAGACAACCACAGAACTCAATAATAATGAAAGATACAATTTTTGCTGCCCCGATCGAAAAACTGGGCGATTTTACTTTTGATGAAAGCGTGGCGGAAGTTTTCCCCGATATGATTCAACGTTCGATTCCTGGCTACTCCAACATTATTACCGCGATTGGTATGTTGGCTGAACGTTTTGTGACTGCCAACAGCCAAGTCTATGATTTAGGCTGTTCACGCGGTGCAGCTGCCCTTTCTATGCGCCGTAATATTAAACAACCTAATGTAAAAATTATCGGTGTCGATAATTCTTTACCAATGGTTGAACGCTGCCGTCAACATGTTGCGGCTTATCATAGTGATGTGCCCGTAGAAATTCTTTGCGATGATATTCGTCAAATTGAAATTAAGAACGCCTCAATGGTGGTGCTCAACTTCACGTTGCAATTTTTACCACCAGAAGATCGTGTTGCATTACTGACAAAAATCTATCAAGGTTTAAACCCAAACGGTGTATTGGTGCTCTCTGAAAAATTCCGTTTTGAAGATGAAAAAGTGAATGAGTTGCTTATTGACCTCCACCACCAATTCAAACGCGCTAACGGTTACAGTGAGCTTGAAGTGAGTCAAAAACGCACCGCACTTGAAAATGTCATGCGTACTGACTCGATTAACATCCACAAAGAGCGGTTAAAAAACATCGGATTTTCACACATCGAATTATGGTTCCAGTGTTTTAACTTTGGCTCAATGATTGCAGTGAAATAATCATAATCCAATCAATCATCTAAAAAATAAGGGCGTATCAAATACGCCCTTATTTGTCACCAATGCTTTATAGCCCTTTTAAATCCTTATCTAATAAACGAGCTAGCAACAAAATACCGTCTTTAAAGCGATATTCTGCATATTCCGCTTGTGCATAATATTCACCTTTCCCTTCCGCAAAGAAATAATCTTGGCTTGGTAATTCAGGAAACCAACCTTTATAACGAATTGGCAAATAAACATTTGGTGTGCAATGTTTAAAATCTGTTGGTATCTCTGATTGCTTCTCACAAAATGTCGCAACATGATTTTTATCAAGATGAACAAGTATATACGCTTTTTTTCCTGAAGGACGACTTGATTCATCTATACCAGTGGTTTCATTAGATTCAACAGTATCAATAGGTTCATTGCTATCAAGGGATTCATTCGATTCAGATAAAACCTGACTTTGCTGAAACTCAGATAAAATAGCATAATTCAATACCATATAATCGCCTTGCATCAATGAACGAGGATCCACAGGGGCTATTTTTAAAACAATTGGCTTACCAGTAGCCAGCACATCTTCAAATTGCTGCACTTTATAGTTCACAGCCCCCAATAACGCAATCACAAAGACGCCAACAAGCCAAATCGGTGCTTTAAAAACAGAATGGTTTTCTACCGCACTTTGTGAAGGCGCTTTATAACGTGCATGCAAGAATAAAGTAACAATCGCAAAAATAACGGCAAAGCTTACTAGCAATACCCCTTTATAGAGTAATGGGATGCTCAATTGGTAATAGAACCCACCTAAATAAACAACAAAGGCAAATACCAAAAGACCGAAGAACGCACGGCTGTCCGTCCAATAAACAAGCAATAATAACGCTGTTAAATATAGAATGACGGGTATCCCAATAAAGCCTAATGCAAACAAGGTTAATACTAATAAAATTAACACTGCTTCTGTGTGTTTGGATTCACTATGCTTATTCATTAGTGCATAGACAATTAATGGTAATGCACAGACAAGTAAATATAAGATATGGCTAACATCAAACTGGAAGTGTGACCAAAATTGTCCACTTAAAACTTGCAACACATTATCAAGACTCATCGCCTCTGCTGGCATGACATCACTTGAAACATCTGTATCAATAAGACCATAATCTACCCAAGGAATCGTCATATACGACGGCACAGAGATCCATAGAGAGAATAATACTGTTCCCCAGGCAATAGGCTTTAAATGAATTCGCTCTGATTGATTAGGTCGCATGACCCAATAAAAGAGTACAATCGAACTCAGGAGCTGGATTTTATTAAACCATGTGTTATTCAAGCTGTAATTATGGAAATATAGATTATAGGAAATTTGCCAAAAAATGAGAAGCTGGGTAACCAGTAGAATCCTCACTAAAGAATTCGGCATCAATTTGTAGCTAACGATAATAATGACTGTAAAAATCAGTGCAGAGATAAAGATACCGAAATTTGAATCCTCGCTAAATTCATATCCTAATAAAAGAAAAAGATTATCAAATTTAACAAGCAAATAGAATCCTAAAAAACTGTTTGCGATTAGAAAAAATAAACCTGCTAAATTTTTAGATTGTTCATCCGTTTCTTTGCTTAATGTGATAAATAAAGCCACTACAAATAAAAGAATACCAAAGATTAATGCACCAGATTCTGATAAACCTAAAGCAAGAAAGAACCAAACGCCTATAGTAACGACAGCTATCAATAAGGCAACCACCCATAATATTGAAATCGCCCAATGGAATCTCTTATTATTTGGATATTCTCGCTTATAACGTTTCACCAACCAATTTATTGCCATGACAGTGAAAGTAAAGCCAATTAATCCTAAAACTACCCACTCTTCTACACCACGAATCACAAGAGAAGCCAAAAAGCAATAAGCGCCAAGTAAGGCTAGGACTGAAACAATTAAATTAATAAAATCAAAGCGATATTTGTGATATACATAAAATGCGATCAAAGCAGGAATAGCAATTATCAAAGAACTAAGTAATGAACGACCAAATTCAGCCCAAGTAGAATAAAAAAACACACCATTAAAGACCGCTAAACCAAATAGGCTCATAAAAGTCAGTGCTAAAAATACTTTAGGTAAAATGCGCCAATGTTGATCATGAAAAGTTTTACTGAATAATTCCGATATCACAAGTAATCCAGCATTAATCAACACGGCATAACACATTGAGTTATGCGAGTTTTGTTCATTAAATAAATAAAACGCAACATTAGCAGTGGCGGCAAATAATAATGCAGAGGCCACATTCGGAAATAATAATAAAAATGGAAGTTGGCAAAGTGTCCAAACAGCAAATAACTGCCATACATCGGCCCCCGTTTGATAGGTTTGGCCAACTAAGGCAAATAAAGCGCCAATCAAGACAGAAACAACAAAAAAGAGGCTATATGTCTTCCACTTTAATTTTTCTTTGGCTTGTCGACGACTCTCTCGAATAAAGCAATAAATACCTAATACTACTGTCACCACAAGCAATGTTTGTAAGCCATAAATTTTGGCTAAATCAGAAAAATAATCTAAATTAGCTGCAATTAACGTGACTACTCCACTCGTTAAAAATCCGACGGTTAATAATAAAAACAGTAAATTTAAATAACGTTGCCAAGAAAGATTAAAAAGGCCTGTTATATTCATTCATTTTTTCCTTTTTATAAAAATATTCGTATTATCTTAGCATAATAGTCAGGTAAATAAATAACAAAAAAATGTGGCTAAATAATACAATTTAGCCACATTTTAATTTAGGTAAAATAATACTTATTACGCTGCATTCGGCTTATGGAGTAAGGTAAAAGCAATGAAACCAAATCCTAAGAAGCAAGAAACGATCAAGGCATAAAAACCACCATCCCAGCCAAATAAGTCGACCAATTTACCCATTACATAGCCTGCACTTGCAGAACCTAATAAGTAACCGAATAGCCCGGTTAGACCTGTCGCTGTACCTGTTGCAACACGTGGCACAAGGTCTGCTGCTTGAAGCCCGATCATCATTACTGGACCATAAATTAAGAAACCGATAGCAACAAGACAAATATTATCTACGAGTGGATTTCCTTCTGGATTTTTCCAATAAACAATAATCGCGATTAATACACCGGTTAGGAATAATAACATCGGCGGTGCACGGTGGCCTTTGAACACTTTATCACTTAAATAACCGCTAGCAAGCATACCAAAGATACCTGCATATTCGTAAAGGAAATACGCCCAACTTTGTTTATCTACAGAGAAATGTTTCACTTCTTTTAGATACGTTGGTGCCCAGTCAATAATGCCGTAACGAATGAAATACACAAATACGTTCGCAAGTGCAATCGCCCATAAAAACTTATTATTAATGATGTATTTCATAAAAATATCTTTAGAAGAAAGCGTGTGAGCTGATTCAACTTTCTCTACGATTTTTTCACCTTTCCATTCATCTACCGGCGGTAATCCTTGAGACTCAGGTGTATCGCGCATTAAATAGAACATAATGAATGCTAATACAATGGCGATTAAGGCGGGTAAATAGAATAAAGATTGCCATACGCCGAAAATCGATAAACCGAGGAGCGCTAATGGGCCGATTAAACCACCACCTAAGTTATGTGATACGTTCCACCAGCTCCACCACACACCACGTTCAGAAACTGAGAACCAGTTGGTCATTGTTTTTGCACCTGGCGGGTATCCCATTCCTTGGAACCAGCCATTTAATGCAGCTAACACAATCATCAATGGAATAGAGGATAGTACGCCTGGCACTAAACCGAAAATTAAGCTCACTAATGCTGAACCTAATAAACCAATGGTAATAAAATATTTAGGATTACTTCGGTCAGAAATATTCCCCATAATGAACTTACTAAAACCGTAAGCCAGTGATAACGCTACCCCAACTGTACCTAAATCAGCTTTAGTAAAGCCATATTCATCAATAAGATAAGGAATGGCTAAAGAAAAGTTTTTGCGGATAAGATAATAAGCCGCATACCCGATAAATACTCCAGCAAACACCTGCCAACGTAATTTTTTATACTCGGCATCTGTTCTAGAACTTTCAATTCTTGGTGCTGGAGGAGATGCTTTTAAGAATGAAAACATCTTTGTTCTCCTATAATAATTTATAACTTGTCATATCGTTGCAATAGCTAGACCATTACAACGAAAAACAGATTACCAAAACCGAATACAAAACAGAGCTCCGATCACTTCAAATGATTAGTTCATTTACATCATTCAACAGCACCAATTTCTGGAACAAATTACGTTCTAAGTCTATTTAAAAATTTCTATGCTATAATCCCCCAACACCCAAATAGAAAAGAGGAAAACAAAATGCAAATTTTACATACAATGCTTCGAGTAGGTGATTTAGACCGTTCTATTAAATTTTATCAAGATGTTTTAGGTATGCGTTTATTGCGTACGAGTGAAAACCCAGAATATAAATACACGCTTGCTTTTTTAGGTTACGAAGATGGCGAAAGCGCTGCAGAAATTGAATTAACATACAACTGGGGCGTGACTGAATATGATCTTGGTAATGCTTACGGTCATATTGCGATTGGTGTAGATGACATTTACGCAACTTGTGAAGCAGTGCGTGCTCATGGTGGTAAAGTGACTCGCGAAGCGGGCCCTGTTAAAGGTGGCACAACTGTGATTGCATTCGTTGAAGATCCAGATGGTTATAAGATCGAGTTTATTGAAAACAAAAGTGCAAAATCAGCTTTAGGGAATTAAGGAATACATTGTGTCAGATACACCTGAAATTCCTTATCACCACCAATTAAAAAATCGGTTCCGTGGCTATTTCCCTGTCATTATTGATGTGGAAACAGCTGGATTTGATGCGAAAAAAGATGCACTTTTAGAGCTTGCGGCAATTACCTTAAAAATGGATGAAAATGGCAATTTACACCCTGATCAAAAATGCCATTTCCATATTGAACCATTTGAAGGTGCGAATATTAATCCCGAATCACTCAAATTTAACGGGATTGATATTCACAATCCATTGCGTGGTGCCGTATCTGAATTAGATGCCATCACAGGGTTGTTCCAAATGGTGCGTCGTGGACAAAAAGATGCTGAATGTCAGCGTTCTATCATCGTGGCGCACAATGCTGCTTTTGACCAAAGCTTCGTGATGGCGGCGGCTGAACGTACGGGCGTAAAACGCAATCCATTCCACCCTTTTGGGATGTTTGATACCGCAACGCTTGCCGGTTTTATGTTTGGCCAAACCGTACTCGTCAAAGCGTGCCAAGCAGCAAAAATTCCTTTTGATGGTAAACAAGCACACTCGGCACTATATGATACCGAACGTACGGCAGAATTATTTTGCTATATGGTGAATCATTTAAAAGAGCTTGGTGGTTTCCCGCATATTGCTCAAACCGATGAAACGGAAAAAACTACTGAAAATCATACCGCACTTTAATTTTCAAATTTTTTAGAAAAAAGGCTTGCAATCCTTTTCGCTTTACCGTATTTTAAAAAGTAATTCAATTTAGTTATCTAAATAAGAGAGTTTCAAATGAACTTTATCCTTCGTCACCATCATCGCCATTCAACTGAATAATCTTTCAGGCTGTTGGCGTGCTTGGAAGATTTCTTCCGAGCTGACAAGATAAAGATCAAAAAATCTTACCCCTCGGAAGGCAACTTTCGAGGGGTTTTGTTTTATTATCAATTTACAGGAGTTTATTACTATGCGACATTTAACCTTAAATCAATTTTCTTTTATGCGACCTTTTTATTTTAATTAATCAATAAGGAACAACAATATGCTATCTAATCCCGTTGTTATTTCAATTGTCGTGCTACTGGCGTTAAGCCTACTGCGCGTGAACGTGGTTATCGCACTTGTGATTTCGGCCCTTACAGCTGGTTTATGCGGAGACTTAGGTTTAAGCAAAACCATTGAAGCCTTTACAGGTGGTTTAGGTGGTGGTGCTGAAGTTGCCATGAACTATGCGATGCTCGGTGCATTTGCCATTGCGATTTCAAAATCTGGCATCACTGATTTGCTTGCTTATAAAATTATTACTCGAATGAACAAAACACCAACCGGCAAAAATTTAGCTTGGTTTAAATATATGCTACTTGGTATTTTGCTTTTATTCTCAATTTCATCCCAAAACTTGCTCCCAGTACACATTGCGTTTATTCCGATTGTGGTACCGCCTTTACTTTCTATTTTTAACCGTTTAAAAATCGATCGTCGTGCAGTGGCTTGTATTATTACCTTTGGTTTAACCGCAACCTATATGATCTTGCCGGTTGGCTTCGGGAAAATCTTTATCGAAAGCGTTTTAGTAAAAAATATCAATCTGGCTGGTGCTCCACTCGGTTTACAAACCAGTGTTGGTGAAGTTTCTTTTGCTATGCTTATCCCTGTTATTGGTATGATTCTTGGTTTACTCACTGCCGTATTTGTTACCTATCGCAAACCGCGCGAGTATGTTGTGACAACGGCAGAACCCACTACAGCTGAAATTGAACAACACATTGCGAATATTAAACCTATTCAAATTACCGCAAGTGCGGTCGCCATTGTCGCCACGTTTGCCACCCAGCTTTTCACAAGCTCTACAATTATTGGTGGTTTAGTCGGTTTAATCATTTTCGGGGCATTCGGTATCTTCAAACTCAAAGAAAGTAACGACATTTTCCAACAAGGTTTACGCTTAATGGCAATGATTGGCTTCGTTATGATTGCTGCCTCTGGTTTCGCGAATGTGATTAATACCACAAGTGGCGTGAAAGAATTAGTTGATGCACTTTCAACCGGTGCGATTCAAAGTAAAGGCGTTGCCGCATTCTTAATGTTACTCGTTGGGTTATTGATTACCATGGGTATTGGTTCTTCTTTCTCAACTGTACCAATTATTACCTCAATTTATGTACCACTCTGTCTCTCTTTTGGTTTCTCACCACTTGCGACAGTAGCTATCGTAGGTGTAGCAGCAGCATTAGGGGATGCGGGTTCACCGGCTTCTGACTCAACACTTGGGCCGACATCCGGTTTAAATATAGATGGTAAACACGACCACATTTGGGATTCTGTTGTGCCAACCTTTATTCACTACAATATCCCACTATTAGCGTTCGGTTGGATTGCAGCCATGACCCTTTAATCGTTATAATCCCTGCATACATTATGCGGGGATTTTTTTATGTCTATTCAATCATTACTCAATGCGCTCGAGCAAAAAGTACAGCAACTGACTCAAGCCTATCAAACTGACTCTGATAAAAAAATCAACGCGAAATTTAACCGCACTTTATTTACCGAAGATTTTGAAACCGTCGGTTTTTATCTCAAAGAAATCCAACAAAGCTTAACTAAGCTATGTAAAATTACTCATCAAAATGAAGAACAAATTGTATTTATGGCAGAACATCTTTTAGGGCAATGTACCGCCTTGACCGAAGCCATGAATCGCAAGCATAAAAAGCCCATTCAGCCGAAAATAGCAGAGCCACAAGTTGCAAGTAGTAAATCACAACATAGCATTCATCGTCTCCCTCCTAGAGAGCGTCTAGAAAAGTATTATGAAGCCTTGCAGCAACTCACGGAAAAATACGAAGAAGCTAAAGCACAAGCGGATACGGCACAAACAGATATTCAACGAGATATGCATAAGCAAACTGCGGCAATTTATTTAACGCGCCGTCAAAAATGTTTAGAGGCGATTGAGACCTTAGAAGAATACCTTGCCTTTAAAGAAGCCCAAGAAAGTGCGGTCAAAAAATAAGATATTTTTTAATAGACTGAAAAGCAAAAATCCCTAAATCTTTCGACTTAGGGATTTTTTGAATTTGATGGCGGAGGAAGTGAGATTCGAACTCACGGAGGGCGTAAACCCTCGCCGGTTTTCAAGACCGGTGCCTTCAACCACTCGACCATTCCTCCGTGATTTAAGCGAGGTGAATAATACGTTTTTTCCCCCATCCCGTCAAGCAAGAAAATAAAAAAATTATCTGACTGACTACTTTTAAATCACTATGTTTTAAAAATACACAAAATAAAAAACGGAACCTATTGGTTCCGTCTTTATGATTAAGATATTACTCTGCTTTAGCTTGTGTCGGTTCAGAATAAATATGGCTAATTGCACTATGATGGCCTGCGGCACCTTTACCGTTAAAGTAATAGCGAGACTCCGTCCATTCTACAATTGGGAATGATTTAGACTCTTCATCTGGCGCTTTAGCTAATGTCATCGCTGCTTTAGTGTGTTGTACCGCTGAAATGGTACCTGCACGACCAGTGAACACATAAGAGCGAACAAACTCTGTTTTCTCTTGTGGTTCAACTTCTGTCGTTGCAACTTGAGCAACAGGTTCTGATTTATGATGCAAGCGTTCTAATGATTCTTGCACTTTCTGTTGAACCGCTTCATTTGCCGGTTGAGTAATAAAATCTAATGCTGGTTGTGCTTCAACTGATTTCTCTTCCAGGACAATACCTGTTGCAGGCGTAATCACACCTTTTTTCGTTTTTTCTTGCTCAAGCAATTCATCAACCGATAAGAAATTATTTTCTTTCGGTGCATTCACAGCAGAATAATCGATGCATACTTTACCGCTTGCTAATTCAGGTGAAGCAACTGCCGCAAATAATGGCATTGGTGACTTCACTTCATTACGACGACGACGTTGATTATTCGATGTACGTAAATGACGTGGAGTACGACGCTGACGTTCTTGACGTGGTTTATCTTCTATATTATCAGCAACATTGTTTTCAACCACTTCATTTTTAACAGTCTCAACAACTGGCACTTCAACTGCGTCAATAACACTCTCATTCACATTATTTGCATTGTCATCAATACGAACACGTTTACGTAAATCACGACGTTGACGACGCTCTGCTACCGGTTTCTCTGCTTTTTCTTCTTGACGATTATCATCAGAAACATTAGCAAAATTAACCGCACTTTCAGATGTCACTTCTTCATTCGCGTTACGACGATTGCGACGATTATTTACACGCTCGCGAGTTGGACGCGCATTTTCTTCATCTGTATTTTTCGCATTATCGTTGTTTTCGTTATTGCGAGAACGACGAGTATTACGACGTTCTTGATTGCGACGATTATTACGGTTGTTGTTACGATTGTTGCGGTTGTTTTGGTTTTTCTCTTCTTCTTTTGGTTCAGAAGCAAATAAACCTTTAATTGCGGCAACAATTTTTGCAAACAATGACGGTTCTTCCGATTTACGCTCAACTGGTGCTGGCGCTGCCGTTGGGATCGATAGAGATACTGCTGCACTTTCCATCACTTGCTCAGAGGTCACTGCTGCAGTTTCGATATTGCGAGAAACAAGAGACTCTTCTGGTACAAATGTATCGTCTTGTGCATCATGGAATTTCGTTAAGTTATAGCTTAATTCATTTAGCTCTTCGCCTTCACGTACACGGAATACGCTGAAATGCGGCGTTTCCATTGCTTCATTTGGTACCACGATAATATCAACATCATGGCGTTTTTCGATGCTATGAACAGCTTTACGTTTTTCGTTAAGTAAGTAAGACGCAATTTGTACAGGCACGATAGTGTGTACTTGTTTGGTGTTTTCTTTTAACGCTTCTTCTTCGATTAAACGTAAGATAGAAA
>CAUETL010000046.1:0-12095 GCA_959020685.1 Parahaemophilus parainfluenzae
AAAGACTCGCGCCATTCTCACCAATAACGGTATCAAAACCTTGTGGAAGTTTCTCAATAAATTCTAGGGCATAAGCCGCTTTTGCTGCTTCGATAATTTGCTCACGGCTGTATTTATCTTCTGCTGCATAGGCAATATTATTGGCAATCGTATCATTAAATAAATGCACTTGTTGAGAAACAACAGAACAATTCTCACGTAAATTAGATAGACGATAATCTTGAATTCTCACGCCATCTAATAAAATCTCACCCTCATCAATATCGTAGAAACGCGTCACTAAATTGGCAATAGTCGATTTACCCGAACCTGAACGCCCCACTAAAGCCACGGTTTTGCCTGCAGGCACATTAAAAGAGATATTATTTAAGGCTTTCTCTTCTTTACCCTCATAAGCAAAACTTACGTTTTTAAATTCTAAATCACCTTTTGCGGGTTCTGCTTTATATGTGCCATTATCTTTTTCAGTTTCTAAATCTAAGATCGAAAATAATGTCTGACAAGCCGCCATGCCTCGTTGGAATTGTGAGTTTACATTCGTCAAGGATTTTAACGGACGCATCATCGCTAACATGGAAGAAAATACGACAGTGAAAGAACCCGCAGTTAAATTATCATCAGCAATTAATGGTGTCGTTGCTAAATAAAGCACTGCTGCCAACGCCAAAGAAGCAATCACTTGCACAACTGGATCAGAAATGGCATCTGCAGTGACCATCTTCATACCTTTACGACGCATATCGTTACTGACTTTATCGAAACGCTCTTCCTCCACTAATTGCCCACCAAAAGAAAGCACTACCTTATGCCCTTTCAGCATTTGTTCCGTCGCAGAGGTTAATTCCCCCATGGAATCTTGCATATTTTTACTGAGCTTACGGAAAATCTTAGATACCATGCGAATCAGTACTGCAATAATCGGGCCAATCACAAAAAGCACAAGTGTTAATTCCCAACTGGTATAGAACATCACAACAAGCAACGAAATTAAATAGGCTCCTTCGCGAACAATCGTCACTAATGAACTAGATGAAGAGTTAGCAATCATTTCTGAGTCGTAAGTAATACGAGAAAGTAATTTTCCTGTTGAATTACGATCAAAAAAGCTCACTGGCATAAACATTAAATGTTTAAACAAACGGCGGCGCATAATCATCACTACTTTACCGGATACCCACGCTAGGCAATAAGTAGAGACAAAGTTGGTCACCCCACGCAATATAATCATGCCAACCACAACAAACGCCATCAGTTTTAGGAAGGAATGATCGGCTTTCCCAAAACCATCATCGAGCAACGGTTTAAGCATATAAATCAGGCCAGAATCAGCCAATGCATTAAAAACGAGAGCGACAGCAGCGACAAATAAACCCGATTTAAAAGGTGAAATCATCGGCCATAAACGCTTAAAAGTTTGCGAGGTTGAAAAATCTTTATCTTGCATAGTTTGTTCTTGCATCACATTGTCTTAATAAAAATTGGCTGCATTGTACCTGTTATTTTGGGGATAATCCAATTACACGGGCAAACCAAGGTGAAAAATCCCCTCTCGCCTTTTCAACTTCAATCCTTTTTTCAATAAAATTTAACCTTATATGACCTGAAATAGCCGTATTTTCGACCGCACTTTGATAACGATTTAATCGTTCAATGACTGTTGGATGAGGAAAATTCCACGCATTCCATCGTCCACTTGAAATTAAAGCGATATCCGGCTTTGTCTGTGCCAGTAAAAACTCGCCTGTTGAGGTTTTACTGCCATGATGCCCTACCTGTAACACATTAATTTTGCCTAGTTTTTCAGCAAAAGATTTTTCTGTTGCCAGATCAGCATCACCAGTTAAAAGGATCTGATACTGTCCATCCGTTAATACAATCACACAAGATTGGGGATTCTCCGCCCTGTCTGTAATTTGCGCAGGTGAAAGAACTTTAAAATCAAGCCCTCGCCACTGCCATTGTTTCCCCTGAAGACAAAAAGTACGGTGCGTTTCGCCATAGTTTTTGCGAGAAGGTGTGAGCAGTTCAATTTCTGGATATGCGGCTAAAATTGCTTTAGCACCGCCCGAATGATCGTTATCATCGTGGCTTAAAATCAAGGTTTCAAGTTCAATACCTTCTCGTTGAAGATAAGGCAATATTTCCAATTCCGCCATAGAAGAGCTACCTATTCCACTCTGCCAAGCGGGTCCCGTGTCATACAACACGCCTTTTCCCTCTTTCACAATTAAGGTGGCTAAACCTTGTCCAACATCTAACGTATCTAACTGCCATTTGGGTTTCATGAAATATCGATACCCAAGCGTGCCAATACAAAAACTAGAAATCAGAATAACGCCTAAAAGAGCTTGCTTATAAGCTTCTGGCGATAAAATTTTTGTGTTATTTAATGTGAAAAATCGACTCGATTTTAACGGTGTATTTTTTGTTTGAGCTTGAGATGCAAAATACAATCCACCTAACATCCCACCCAAAATAAGGCTTAAAAGTGCGGTCAGAATGAGGGATAAATTAATCGAAATCGGCATATACGAGCCTTGAAAAAAACTGAGGCATTGTGTAACACCTTGAGCAATCGCATTTGAAAGATACCAAGAAGAAAATGCACCATTGGTCAACACCGCAAAGAGAATCAAGGGTACAAGTAAGAAACTATACAAGGGCACAGCAATTAAATTCGCCAAAAATCCATTTAACGCCAAGCCATTAAAAAAGAAAAGCTGAATGGGCGTGAATAAAATTAGCAGCCCTAACTGCAAATGAAACAAGCCTAAAATCCACCGCACTTTGTTGGATAATTTTTGATGCTGCCACTCAAAGATTGATAAGGGAATATATCGATACCACACAATCAAACAGGTAACAGCACCAACTGAAAGCCAAAAGCTCACCGAAAGTGGCATAAGTGAATCACAAAACAGTAAAAATGCCACCACTAAACAAAGCATTTGCAAAGGCGTGTAATATCGTCGCGAAAATTGAAGGATTGCAATAAAAAGTAATGCCATCATTGCACGAAAGGTCGGTAAACTAAATCCTGCTAAATAAGCGTAACCTAAGGCAATCAACACGCCAAAGCAAAGCGGAAACCAGGGTGAAATAAAGCGTGTAGGCAGTGCGAGTTGCAATAATCGAGCAAAAAAAAAGCCTATCCCCATTGCTAAACCGATATGGAGTCCTGAAATGGCAATTAAATGTGCTGTATTCGTTTGTTGATAAATCAGCCACGTTTTATTATCCAGCCAAGCCCGTTCGCCAAATGCCAATGCGATAAGTAAACCTTGTAAAGAAAACCCTTCCGTCTGTTTGAGGCTATTCTGTAGAAAATGTGTGCGGTAAGAAAAATCGTCCCCAATTTTGACCGCACTTTTCACATTTCCTACGGCAATAATTCTTTTGGAAAAATACCATTGTTGTCGATCAAATCCTCCATGATTTAATCTCGCCGAAATAGGGCGAAGCTTTACATCCGCCCGCCAAACTTCGCCAAGTTGTGGTTTTTCTGGCGCTCTCCAATTAATAAAAATTTGTTGTTCTTTCCCATCAAATAAAGACGTCGTCGCAACCAACGTTTGATAATCTTGCTGATGAAAAATTTCTGAGATGTGGAGTTCTAACGTGATTTCATTCGGCAAACTTGAAATTTTTTCTGCTTGAGTCAATAACGACAAGGCTTGTGAATGCACGTAGGCTAAGGCGAGCAAAAACCAAATGCCGTTAATGCAAAAATTTCTGACTTTAAAATAATTGAACCAATGGAAACAAAATGCGGTCATAACCAACAATAAAATGCTCAGCCCCGCTCGTTGCCAGGTAAACAGTAAAAAATCAGGCACGATAAGCAAAGAAAAGGCTGAAATAATGAGCATGATGCACAGTTGAAATAACGTGAGTTTCATTTGGAGTGTGATTTATAGCGAGAAAATAAGGCAACCTAGCCTTAACCTCATAAATAAACAAATAATTACGCCATTTTTTGCGATCTCGATCGCAAAATTTAAATTTCCAAGCTAAATTTATTTGCCAAATAGATGAAGTTCTGCTATTTATATCGCCCTTAAAATAACTAGGCTCTTATGTCAGCTATTTTTAGCAATAAGAACTAATCACAAAAACAAGACAGGACGTCATTAAATTCTGTACTATTATTAGGAGTTATCAATGTCTAAGGCATCTCTAAGTTTGCTGGATTTAGCCGGTGTTACACCTTATCAACCAAAGAAAGGTGAAGAATACATGAATGAAGATCAAATTCTTCATTTCAGAAAAATTTTAACTGCATGGCATGAGCAAATTGTGGAAGAAGCATCAAGAACTGTTGCTCATATGCAAGATGAAGCTTCAAACTTCCCTGATCCAGCAGACCGTGCGACCCAAGAAGAAGAATTCAGTCTTGAATTACGTAATCGCGATCGCGAGCGTAAATTAATGAAAAAGATTGAATATACATTGAAAAAATTGGACACCGATGATTTCGGTTATTGCGATTCTTGTGGGGAAGAAATTGGCATTCGTCGCTTAGAAGCTCGCCCTACTGCTGATCTTTGTATCGATTGCAAAACCCTTGCTGAAATTCGTGAAAAACAAGTCGCAGGTTAATTGATTCAAATAACCAAATGAAAAAGTGCGGTCAAAAACAACCGCACTTTTCGTGTTTTTATCAAATGTGCATTTAACACAGAGAATGGAGTAAATTATTCTTACTTATATAAAAAATTTATTTGGTAAAAAAACTAAAAAAGAAACTGAAACCAATATAAATTCGCCTGTCCAAAAAACGGCGCCAAAAACTGAAAAACCAAACGTTTCAAAAACAGAGCGTTCACAACCCAAGATCGCCCCGTCCTCTTCTCACCACAAAAAAACGAACACCCAAGCGCATCGTCACGACAAACATATCGTTAGAGCCTCTCATTTTGGTATTAACCCACGTATGTTTAGCCGTAATGCCATTACCGTGGTAGAAAAATTGCAACGTCAAGGTTATGACGCTTATATCGTTGGTGGTTCTTTGCGTGATTTATTGTTGGGTAAACATCCAAAAGATTTTGATGTAGCAACGAATGCACGTCCAGACCAAATTCAAGCGGTATTCCAACGTCAATGCCGTTTAGTCGGTCGTCGTTTCCGCCTTGCGCATATTATGTTTGGTCGCGATGTGATTGAAGTGGCAACATTCCGTGCTAGCCATTCGGATGCGCGCAGTGAAAATCAAGCGAAACAAAGTGATGAAGGGATGTTATTACGTGATAACGTGTATGGCACTATTGAACAAGATGCGGAGCGCCGTGACTTTACCGTAAACGCCCTTTACTACAATCCGCAAGATAATACGTTGCGTGATTACTTCAACGGAATTGATGACCTGAAAAACGGGAAATTACGTCTGATTGGCGATCCGGTTACCCGTTATCAAGAAGATCCTGTGCGTATGCTACGCTCTGTGCGCTTTATGGCGAAATTGGATATGTTCTTGGAAAAACCAAGTGAACAGCCCATTCGTGAGCTTGCGCCATTGCTGAAAAATATTCCACCGGCGCGTTTATTCGATGAAAGCTTAAAATTATTGCAGTCTGGCAATGGTGTAAAAACCTATAAATTACTGCGTCAATATGGCTTATTTGAACAGCTTTTCCCAAGCTTAACGCCTTATTTTACCGAAAAAGAAGATAGCCTTGCGGAGCGTATGATTTTAACGTCGTTAAATTCAACTGATGAACGTATTGCCGATAAATTACGCATTAATCCAGCCTTCTTATTTGCGGCATTCTTCTGGTATCCATTGCGCGAAAAAGTAGATGTGCTGAAAAATGAAGGTGGCTTAAACAATCATGATGCTTACGCCCTTGCAGCAAATGAGGTGCTTGATCAATTATGCCGGTCATTAGCCGCACCTCGTCGTCATACATCTGTCATTCGTGATATTTGGATGTTGCAATTACAACTGCTTAAACGCACGGGTTCGCACCCTGCTCGCACGATGGAACATCAAAAATTCCGTGCAGCCTTTGATTTATTGGCGATGCGTGCCGAAGTGGAAGGTGGCGAAACCGTTGAACTCGCAAAATGGTGGCATGAGTACCAACTCAGTAATCAAGAACAACGTCGCCAATTGGTTCAAGAGCAACAAAAATTGCATCCTGCACCGAAGAAAAAATATTATCGCAGACGTAAACCTAAGGCGGCTAACTAATGGTTCAAGTGTATATTGCCCTTGGCAGCAATTTAAATACGCCTACAGAACAATTAAATTCGGCATTAGAGGCAATCTCTGCGCTACCTAATACCGAATTAAAATCTGTCAGTGGATTTTATCAAAGCAAACCATTAGGCCCGCAGGATCAACCGGATTATGTAAATGCAGTGGCGATGATCGAAACCACTCGCCCACCTTTAGCCTTGCTCGATGAATTGCAACGTATCGAAAATGAACAAGGTCGCGTGCGTTTACGTCGTTGGGGTGAGCGTACACTGGATTTGGACATTCTGCTTTATGGCGATCAAATCATTCAAAATGAACGCTTAACCGTGCCTCATTATGATATGAAAAACCGCGAATTTGTGATTGTGCCGCTTAATGATATCGCACAAGATTTGGTTTTACCGGAAGGCGAAAAAGTCGCCGATTTGGTGAAAGCTTTTGAAAATCATCAAATGCATAAAATCAAAAACAGCGAGAAAATTGACCGCACTTAACTCAAAACAAAAGGGCTGATATTTACTATCAGCCCTTCTTTTTTACCTATCAATCTAGGCGGCAACGGAAACAAAGATTTCTGTGCCGATAATCACACAAATAAAACCGACCAACATTGGAACAGACATACGTTTTACGATTTCAAATGGTGAGATTTTTCCCATACCGGATACCGCCACAACCACGCCGGAAACCGGTGATAAACCACGACCTAAGTTAGAGGCTTGTAACATTGGAATGGTTAAGAACGCTGGATTGACGCCCATTTGGGTAGCTAATTTTGGAATTAATTCTGCAAAAGCATAGAACGCCGCGTTACCTGAACCTGTCGCCATGGTGGCTAAAATGGTAATCACCGCAAGCACTAACATCATAAAGAATGCTGAACCACCGAAGGTTTGTGCTGAGTCGATTAAATTAGTGATAAAGCCGATTGTACTTAAACTTTGTGCAAATACACCTGCCGCCACTAAAAGCATCACTACGCCCGCAAAGGCATCTGCCATACCGCGATATGCCACCACAAGATTATCGAAGGTTTGTTTTGCGTTAAAGCTACGTAAGAAATCCACTACTGCAGTAATGATAAAGCAAAGCACCATCACGGTAACAATGTGTAAATTTGGCAAGCCCCATTTACCGTCAAAAATCAACACGCCAATAATAGGTAATAATGGCAAAATCGCATAGTAATTTGGTGCAGTGGTTTTAATTTCATCTGCATTCAAACGTTCTACTTGTACACCTTCTTTTTTATCTAAATAACGCTGCCAGAAGAAGTGCGCGACAGCAATCCCTAGAATCGCAAAAATCGAAACTGGTAATGCGGTGCCAAAGGCAAACTCACCTAAAGGAATTTTTGAAATTTCAGCAGAAAGCACCACGTCGCCCGATGTTGGAGAAAGGATAATAGAAATTGGCGATGCACAAATTGCCGCTGCAGCCCCACGTGAAATCCCCACGTTTACCATGACAGGGAATAATGTCGCCATTAATAACACACCTAAACCTGTTGCAGATGACACAGCAAAAGACATTAAACATGCAAGGAAATAAGCAAATACCATTAAAATATAAGGTGAACGGATATTTTTCAGTGGTTTTGACACCAATTTCACCACCACATCGTTCGCGCCAAGATGAGTCATGTACACGGAGAAACCACATAACACCATGATCATCAAGCCTAAACCGCCGCCACGATTACCGAGTAGATATTTCACATATTCTAAAATATCAAAATAGGTGGAACCGGTGCTTTTCACGCCTTCCGGTAAAATCGAATGTCCCATCAGCACTGAAATCAATAACAAGACCAAGCCACCGAACATCAACACGCCAGTCGCTGAATAGCCTTTCACGATATAATATGCCACCAAGACAATGGCAATCAAACCTATAATCAGATCCATAATTTACCTCTTTATTAAAATAATAATATCAGCAAGATAGCGATTGAATTGAGAGTTGTAAATCAGTTCAATACGAAAATTTGAGGTAGATCACAAAAAGAGTTTTGGGGAGAAAGTGCGGTTGGTTTTGGAGAAGTTTTATTAAAAATGTTTAAAACAAAATGCAACATGCTGTGAAGAGCAACTTACCAACAACCCGCAAAGTAAGAAAATAAGCTATATCAAGTTATGGATAAAACAACCACACTTTTATACTAACAATACTGACACGAGTTTCTCAAGTATTCCCCTAAAATTGCGAACACAAGTACGCTTCAAAAGACGCGCGCTTTCAATATAGAAACTCTATTGAAGGTGGCCTATAATATAGCCATAAAGATCCGTTTCTTTAAAACAATTAGATTCATACCCCATTCTCATATTTTCCTCTAAATGCTCAGGACTTATATTTTTATTATTCGATAAACTTTTAAACAATATAGCAAGAATATTTACAAAGTCATGACCATTACATAGATGCCTATAATCGAAGTCATTATAATTAAGCTGTGAATATTCACGCAGTATATAATCTCTTGAACAGTAGTCTGGCACCCTATTGCTACGCTCTAGTATAAAATCAATAAAAAATTCAATATCAAAACAAATATCAGAATCTGAAAAGCTTATAAATTTAGAAAAATTCATCCCCTTAAAATTAAGGTTTATTTCTTTATTTCTATAATTAATAAGTCGCACCATACCAATTTGAGAACAAATAAATCTTATTCTCAGCTCAAACTTATCATATATAGCTTTAACATCTACATCATGATTACGAGAAATAATGTATTCACAAAAAATCTTATATAAACAATTACTATCTATAAAAAACATTTCAACATCGTGAAAATCAGTTAAATAAATATTATCATAAAACTTATTATCTATATGATCAAAATCAGCATCGCAAACACCAAATACTTTATCCAATCCTTTACTTAATAAATAATTTGTAGATTCTATTACCTCAGATTTCCCTGAATATACACTAAAAAAAGATATTTTATCTGAAGAAAAATGCTTATTAAAAAATTTAACATCATTAATCTCCTCTAATAAAACAAAAAACTTATCTCTATACCCAATAGACTTACTGATTAATAGAATTTCATTACATTTATCAAACTTATCTAAACTATTTAATATCCCCACCATTTTCTCCTAAAACACAAGCTTGATCTAACAAATCGTAAGTCCAATCCCAATGCGAACCAATAATCGTTGGTGAATGAGTTGATATAATTATATTTTCAAATAAATTTATTTTATTTATTTTTAAGATTGTATCAATAAATCTCTTCTGCCAAGCAACATGTAGCGATATTTCTGGCTCATCAATTAATACAACATCATTTCCCTTTGATTTAAAAATTAAATTAAAAAGTATAACTATCTGATTTTTTTCTCCTGATGATAAAAGTCTATAATCTATTTTATCCCCGTTAGAACTTATAAAACAAAAACCATCCTGTCTATTAAAGCTTATTTTTTTAAATGATAATACAGACTCATTTATAACATCCTCAAATATTTTTATCTTTGTATACAAATTTTCTATTGGATCTAACTTTAACAACATATCATCGATATATAATTTTAATAACACAAGGTCTTCATTCTTAATAATTCCTTCATTAAAAGAGTTATGAACTATAGTTTCAACAGGAACTAAATTATAGTTAGAATATTTCAATAATCGACTTTGAACGCCAATCAATCTCTGCTTTAAATTATCGATAGAAGTACTAACTCCTTCACTAATAGAGTTAGAGAACCTTAAAAGAAAATCACTATCTAACTCAAATGCCACCTTAGCATAATTTGCTTGAGCACTGTTCATAAATCCACATAGTTCTAAAGCACACTCTCTAATTAAATCTTTACCCTCAGAAATTCTTTGATCTTTTATAAAAATACAAGACATGTTTTTATAATACGATAATCTAGAGCTTTGAGTTGGCTCTATATATTTATTTAATAAATCACTAGAATAATTTAAAGGCTCTTGAATATCGTTTATTTTGACTACAAAAGAACGATTAAACTTATCAATCTTAATATCAAAATCACTAAATTTTAACTCAATAGAATAAAAATTAAGATCATAAAAATAAGATAAATTATTAGTTAATACTGAGTTTATAATATTTAATAATACTGTTTTACCATACCCATTTGGTCCTGTTATTATTAAAATCTCAGAGCTATCAAATTTGATGTGGTAATCTAAAATACCAAATAGCTTAGTTACCTTTAGTTCTATAAGTTTCATATTTTCCTCTAGTTCAATTAAACTTAAACGTTCTACACCATCATTGTAATAAAATTCAAAATCCGCTTATCCGACACCTGATACTTCGTGCCTAATTGTTGCGCAAATAAACTCACACGCAATTCCTCAATCATATAGCGAATCTCCGCAATTTCATCAGAAATTGGTTTAGATTTTGGCAGTTTAGTCAGCAATTGTTGGTAAGCCTGTTGTACCTGTTCCACGCGTAGCATCGCCGCACGGTCACGATTCACATCTTGAGCCAGTTTATCAATACGTTTATCAACGGCTTGCAGATAGCGCTGTAAATCAGGTAGGCGATCATAACCGCTCTTTTGCACAAAACCTGGATAAATCAGCCCGCTTAATTGCGCCTTAATATCGGAAAAGGCAAACGCCATCGTGAAATCCATTTTGCCTTTTAAACGTTGGTTTAAGGCATGGTTGAGGGAGAGAATTTGTTCCACTTTCTGCGCAATATCCACGGTCACTTCGTTAAGGTTTTCTCGAACGAAATCACGCAATTTTTCAAAGCCTGCTTCATCCCAAACAAACCCGCCAAAATCGGCAATCAGTTTATCCACCGCACAAGCGATACAGTCATCGATCAAATCCAATACTCGACCGAATGGGGTAAAATACAGCCCTAATTTGGCTTTATTCGGCAATTTTTCATGCAGATACTTAATTGGTGATGGCACATTGAGTAGCAACAATCGACGCAAACCTTGTTGCATCGCCACCGCTTGCTCAAACTCTGTTTCAAATAGCTTAATACCTACCGCATCTTTTTCATCCACAATAGCCGGGAACGCTTTGACGCTGAAACCGCGTTGTTTTTGTTCATAACATTGTGGCAGCTCTGCAAAGCTCCAAATATGCAATCCACTTTGCTCAATGCCATCATCGGCCACAGCAGAAATACTTTCCTGCACGCGATCTTTTAAGTTGAATTTCAGCTCATCCAAATTCATGGATTCAGCAATTTTCTTGCCGTCTTCATCCACCACACGGAAAGTCATTTTCAAATGGCTTGGAATTTGTTCCCAATTCCAATGTTCCGCTTCTACGGTAACGCCCGTCATACGACGTAATTCATAAATTAGCGTATCTAATAATGGCTTTTCCAACGGTACGGCACGACTAAAAAAAGCTTGGGCATAATTAGGTGCTGGCACGAAGTTACGGCGATAAGATTTCGGCAACGATTTAATCAACGCAATCACCAATTCTTCACGCAAGCCTGGAATTTGCCAGTCAAAGCCTGTCATTTCCACTTGGTTGAGCAATGGCAACGGAATATGCACGGTCACGCCGTCCGCATCGGTACCCGGTTCAAATTGGTAAGTTAATTTGAGTTTTAAATTGCCTTGATGCCAGAAATTTGGGAAATCCAGTTTGCTCACTTGTTCCGCATCATCATTAATCAAGAATGAACGTTCAAAATTAAGCAATTCGGGATCTTTTTGCTGCGCCTTTTTCCACCAGGTATCAAAATGTTTTTGGGAAACTACTTCCGTGCCAATACGCTGATCGTAAAATTCAAAAAGCGTGCGGTCATCCACCAAAATATCGCGGCGGCGGCTTTTGTGTTCCAACTCCTCTACTTCTCGAACAAGTCGTTGATTTTCTTTGAAGAATTTATGTTTAGTATTCCAATCCCCTTCCACTA